>JACDGA010000323.1 GCA_013815505.1 Acidimicrobiia bacterium | reverse complement strand
AACGTCGATGACGTGACCGGCGAGGTGCTCGCCGACACGATCACGGCCCTCCTCGACGCTGGTGCGCTCGACGCCTGGGTGACACCGATCGTGATGAAGAAGGGTCGCCCGGCGCACACCGTCAGCGTGCTCGCCCGCGTCGGCGAGCACGATCTGCTGCGCGACGTGCTCGTCGCCCACACCGGCACGCTCGGCACGCGTTCACGCGTCGTCGAACGTCACCCCGTCGCCTACGAGACGGGTGTCGTGACGGTCGACGATCAGGACGTGTCCGTGAAGCGAGCGGCGGGGCGGACGAAGGTCGAGTTCGACGACGCTGCCGCCGCGGCGGGTCATCTCGGGCTCCCCGTGCGCACCGTGTTGCGCCTCGCAGAATCCGGCGAGGAGTCAACTCCCCCGACCGGCTGACGCCCTGAGCCGGCACGTACTGTTGGGCCATGCAACGGGCTCGCGCCAGCGCGCCGAACACGGCACGACGACGCCTCGCGCTGACCGTCGCCGCCGCGAGCGTCGCGGGACTCGTCGCCCTCGGCCCTGCAGCGGCGCCGGTCGCCGCCGGCATGCCTGTCGTGGAGCGACCGTGGGCGAACGGTTGCATCACCCGGACGCTCTCGCCCGGCGATCGCTCCGATCAGGTCGTGTGCCTCGAGCGCCGGCTGCGGTCGCTCGGCTATCCGGTGGCACCCGACCGCCACTTCGATCAGGGCACGGCGGAGGTCGTGCGCGACATGAAGCGGCGTGGTGGTTTGTCCGGCACCGCCACCGCGGGGCCTGATGCACTCGACTACATCTTCGGCAGCCGTCGTCAGCCGGTCACGACGTGGGCCGGTCGCTGCATCTTCTCCACACTGTCGCCGGGAATGCGCACACGTCAGGTGACGTGCCTCGAGGTACGTCTCCACCGGCTCGGCTACGAGACCGACCGCAAACCGCACTTCGGTCCGACGACGGCGACCGCCGTGCGCCACCTGCAGCGCCGAGCCGGCCTGCAGCAGACCGGCGTTGCCGGCCCGCAAACGCTGACGTACATCTTCGGCGCCGGCCGGCAGCGGATCCAGACGTGGGACCGCAACTGCATCACCGGCTTCCTTGCGATCGGGATGAGCGGTGAGCCCGTCAAGTGCCTGCAACGACAGCTGCTGCGGCTGAACCTGCTCGACAGCTCGGACGGCAACTTCGGGCCACGCACGCAGTTCGCCGTGCGCGTCATCGAACGGCGCAATGGCTTCTTGCCCGACGGCATCGCCGGCCCGAACACGCTGACGAAGATCTTCCAGGCCCGGATCCCGTCCCCTGTGCGCGCTGGCCGCGACGAGCTCGGCTACGCGCTGTCGGCCGTGTCCGTCGCCGGGCACCGGGCACCACTCGTCCCCGACTCCGGCAGCGGTCGCCGCATCGTCTACTCACGTGCCCAGCAGCGGGCGTGGGCCATCGCGTCAGACGGGCACATGGTGCGCTCGTGGCTCGTCAGCGGCTCGATCTACGACAACGAGCGCCGCGGCACGCATCACGTGTATTCGAAGTCGCGCTACGCCGGGGCGTTCACCGGTGCGCCACTCACGCTGCCGTACATGATCCGCTACTACAAGACACCCCGCAACAACCACATCGGCTTCCACGCCATTCCCGTGCGACGCGACGGGAGCCGCATCATGTCGGTGTCGCAGCTCGGCGTGGCGCGATCGTCGGGCTGCACACGCCAGTCCGATCAGGACGCCTACTTCCTGTGGAACTGGGCGCCGGTCGGCACGAAGGTCGTCGTCGTCTGACGGACGGAAACCGGCTCACATCGCGGCGCGCTCGGCTTCGACGATGCCTGCGGGGCGGGGCCGGCCGAACAGGTAGCCCTGGGCGCGATCGCAGCTGAGGTCGCGCAACCGGTTGAGCTGCAGCGGCGTCTCGACGCCCTCGGCCACGACCGCCAGGTCGAGCGCGTGACCGAGGTGGATCACCGCCTCGGTGATGGTGGTGTCGTCGGAGTCGATGCCGAGGCCGCGCACGAAGCTGCGGTCGATCTTGATCGCCTCGACAGGGAACCGCTTGAGGTACGTGAGCGACGAGAAGCCAGTGCCGAAGTCGTCGACGGCCAGGTGCACGCCGAGGTTGCGCAGTCGCCGCAGCGCCGATGTCGATGCCTTGACGTCGGAAAGCAGTGCGCTCTCGGTGATCTCCAGCCACAACGAGTCGGCCTCGATGCCCGTCTCGGTCAACGTCTCTCGCAACAGCGTGTGGAAGCCCGGATCGACGAGCTGACGCGTGCCGACGTTGACGGACAGCGCCGCATCGGCGAACGGCATCGAACCGGCGCGCCACCGTGCGAACTGGGCCAGCGAGTTGCGCAGCACCGCGGCACCGACGTCGCCGACGAGCCCGGTCTCCTCGGCGAGCGGAAGGAACTCTTGGGGCGTGAGGAGCCCACGCTCGGGGTGCAGCCACCGGGCGAGCGCCTCGAAGCCCACCACATGGCCGCTGTCGAGCTGGATGATCGGCTGGAAGTAGGGGACGATCTCGCTGCGCAGCAGCCCGGCGCGCAGCTCCGTCGCGGTGCGCAGTGCGACCACGGATGATCGGTGCGTGCGGACGGCGAAACGCTCGACGCAATTGCGGCCACGGGCCTTCGCCCTGTACATCGCCGCATCGGCATCACGGAACAGCTCGTCGGAGCCGATCTCGTCGCGATCGTTGAGCGCTACGCCGATGCTGCCCGACACGAACAGATCGGTGCCGTCGACCTCGATCGGTTCGTGGATCGTGGACCTCGTCCGCTCGGCGATGGCCATCGGGTCGACGCCGTCCGTTGCGTCGACGACGATCACGAACTCGTCGCCGCCGAAGCGGGCGACGAGGTCGGTCGGTCGGCGAGCCGCCCGCAGCCGGCGCGCCATCGCCTGCAGCAGCTGGTCGCCGACCCCGTGGCCGAGGCTGTCGTTGACGACCTTGAAGTTGTCGAGGTCGACGAACAGCAGCGCCACCGAGCCGTGCACCGCCTCGCGAAGCCGCTCGTCGACGGTCGCCATCGCCAGCGTGCGGTTCGGCAGCCCGGTCAGTTCGTCGTGGGTCGCCGCCCACTGCAGTGCCTCGGCGCTGCGGCGCTGCTCGGTGAC
>JACDGA010000069.1 GCA_013815505.1 Acidimicrobiia bacterium | reverse complement strand
TGCGTCGCTCGTAGATGGTCACCCCGAGGACGAGACCGCCGGCGAGCAGGCCTGTGAGAAGAGGTGGAGCACGCGCGCCCGGACCGTACCAGCGCCCCGAGCGCCGCGTGAGATGAGGAGGCCACAGTCGTGACCCAACTGACTCCCCGCTACGAGCACATGACGTTCGCCTCTCTCTACGACCGGATTGCTCCGCTCGTCTACGGCATCACGCGGCGGGTAGTGCGCGATCCGGCGATGGCCGACGACGTCACCCGAGACGTCCTCGTCGAGTTGTGGCGCAACGCCGACCGATACGACGAGACGAGGGGCAGTGTCGAGTCGTGGGCGACGACGCTCGCACATCGTCGCGCCGTCGACACGGTGCGCCACAACGCTCGAACGGTGGACGCGCTGGCGGACGAGGGTCGCGACGATGCTGCGCTCGACGCCGCGCAGTGCCAGAACCTGCACCAGGCGATCGAGGGACTGGGACATCCGCAACGCCAAGCGATCCAACTGGCCTTCCTCGACGGAATGACACAGCGCCAAATTGC
Organism: Acidimicrobiia bacterium; assembly: GCA_013815505.1. Classification (GTDB taxonomy): domain Bacteria; phylum Actinomycetota; class Acidimicrobiia; order Acidimicrobiales; family Ilumatobacteraceae; genus JACDHN01. Next base: position 7,775 of record JACDGA010000069.1, on the reverse strand, counting down.
AGAGATGCTCGACGTTCCGCTCGGAACTGTCAGTTCGCGCATTCGAGACGGACTCCACTCACTCCGCCACGATGCGCTGGGTCCGCGATGACCGTGTCGCCTTCCCACGAGTAACTCAGTCACCGGCGCGGGACGTTCCGCCAGACTGGGACGATGCGATCGAGTGGCTCGACCCGAAGCGGGCGGCGATGAGCTCGCGAGGGGTGATGCGGTGCGCGCTGGCGGCGGTCCTCTTCGGCATCTCGGCGCCGCTGGCGACACAGCTGGCCGGCGACCTCGGTGCGTTCAGCCTCGCCGGGCTCCTCTACGTCGGCGCCGCGATCGCCGTGCTGCCGCTGCTCGGCCGCTCCCGTCCGTCACGATCTACAGTGCGTCGCGCCGCACCCCGGCTCGCCGTGGCCGTGGTCATCGGCGGTGCCGTCGGACCCGTGCTGCTGGCTGCCGGGTTGAGCTACGTGTCGGGAGCGACGGCATCGTTGTCGCTGAACCTCGAGCTGGTGTTCACCGCGATCGTCGCCGCGGTTGTCTTCCACGAGCACATCGGACGGCGCGTGGCCGCGGGCACGGCGCTCGTGGTGGCGGCCGGCGCGGTGCTGGCGTGGTCTGACAACACCGACCTGCGCTGGGGTGTCGTGCTGATCGCTGGCGCGTGTCTGTGCTGGGCGGTCGACAACTGCGTGACGGCGGCGTTGGACGACCTCGCACCGGCGCACATCACGTTCGTCAAGGGCGTCGTCGCCGGCGGCGCAAACCTGCTCATCGGGGTCGTCCTCGACGGCGGACCGCCGGTCGGACCGATGCTGTGGGCGCTGATCGTCGGAGGCTTCGGCTACGGCGTGTCGATCACATTGTGGGTCGCCGGAGCCCGTGAGCTCGGTGCCGCGCGCGGTCAGCTCGTCTTCGCGACGGCACCGTTCGTCGGCGCCCTGGTGGCGTGGATCGTGCTTGGCGACGCGGCGACCGGACGCGAGGTGATCTCGCTGGTCATCGCTGCGATCGGGGTGTCGTTCGTGCTGGGGAGCGACCACGAGCACGCTCACCGTCACGCTTCGGTCGAGCACGACCACGACCACGTGCACGACGACAGGCATCACGACCACGACCACGCCACCGCCGTCGGCCGACATCAGCACGCGCACGTCCATCGCGGGGTCGTGCATCAGCACCCACACGTGCCCGACGTCCACCACCGTCACGAACACGCTTGACAAGAACCCTTGACCTTCATGTCGGGTCGAACCTTTACGCTCAAGGGGTGAGCATTTACACCATCGGCGAGATCGCTCGCCGCAGCGGGTTCAGCGCGTCGGCGCTGCGCTACTACGACGACATCGGGCTGGTCGATCCATCGAGCCGCACGGACGCCGGGTACCGCCTCTACGACGACGAGGCGTTGACGCGGCTGGCGTTCATCGCCCGCGCCAAGCAGCTCGGCTGCTCGCTGGAGGAGGTCACCGACCTGGCAGGCATCTGGGACGGGCAGCAGTGCGGGCCAGTGCAACGAAGGTTCCACGACCTCGTCACCGCCAAGATTCGCGATGCCGATGCGCAGATCGGCGAGCTGACGGCGTTCGCCGAGCAACTCCGCAACGCCGCCGCGCAGCTCGACGCCGAACCCGTCGACGGACCGTGTGGCGCCGGCTGCGCGTGCGTCACCGGTGACGGCGGTGCGACACCGGGCGAACCGTCGCCGGTCCCGTTCGGACGCACAGCGACGACGGACCTCGACGACGTCCCGATCGCCTGCACGCTGGACGCAGGGTCGATGTCCGACCGCATCGCAGCGTGGCATGCCGTCCTCGCCGCTGCGACCGACCGTGTCGGGGTCGACGGCGGGTTGCGCATCGAGTTCGGCCACGAAGTCGACGTCGGCGAGCTCGGCCGGCTCGTCGCCGCCGAGCAGCAGTGTTGTGCGTTCTTCTCGTTCCTCCTCACGGTCGACGCCGCCGGCGTTGCGCTCGAGGTGCGAGCACCCGAGCTCGGCGCGGCAATGCTGACAGCCCTGTTCGGACCCTGAGACTCGAGAGCGCTCCCGATCTAACCTCCCAATGTGTCCGAGCCGGATTCGCCATCGCGACTCGCGCGTCGACTCGGCACGTTCGACGCCGTGGTGATCGGGCTCGGGTCGATGATCGGCGCAGGGGTGTTCGCAGCCATCGGCCCGGCAGCCCGAGCGGCGGGAAGCGGTCTGCTCGTCGGACTGGCGATCGCGGCCGTCGTTGCCTATTGCAACGCCACGTCGTCGGCACAGCTCGGCGCGATCTATCCGGCAATGGCCGCCAACGGCGACCTCCCTCGCGTGCTCGACGCAGTCCATCCCGACTATCGCGTGCCGCACCGCGCCGAGCTCGCCGCTGGTGCGGCCGTGACCGTGCTCGTGCTCGTTGCCGACCTGCGCAGCGCTATCGGGTTCAGCTCGTTCGCCGTACTGACCTACTACGCCATCGCCAACGCCGCAGCGTGGACACTGCCCGCCGCTCAGCGGCGCTGGCCCTGCATGCTGTCGGTGCTCGGCGTCGCCGGCTGCGCGCTGCTGGCGTTCACGCTGCCGGAGGTCAGCGTGCTCGTCGGTGGCGGCGTCCTCGCCCTCGGCGCGCTTATCTGGTTCGTCAGGGCGGCCCTGCCCTCCCGACCTACGACAGCGACCGACTGACCGCGAGGCCGCACGCCGCTGCGGCGATGCCGCCGACACAGGAGAACGCAACGTACATGGCCGCGCTGGTGGCACGACGGCGTGCAGCGAGTGCGATGGCGTCGCCGGCGAGACCGGAGAATGTCGTGTAGGCACCAAGGCCGCCGACACCGAGCACCGTCAACGCCGGCGGAGCGATGTCGGCCGCAAGTCCGAGCAGGAATGACCCGGTGACGTTGACGACGAGCGTGCCGAACGGGAAGCCGTTGGGCCGGTTCAGCCAGCGGTTGATCTCGGCGCGAGCGATGGTGCCCGCTGCCGCGGCCAGGACGAACAACACCGCCGCCGTCACGAACGCTCCTCGGCTGGCCGGCGGGCGTGCACCCGGCGCACCGCAGCCGCGCCGGCCACGACGGCAGCGATCGCGCCGGCGATCGACACGACTCCGTAGACGGCGGCGACCGCCGTTTCGCCGTCATCGATCAACTCCACGATCTCGAGACTGAACGTCGAGAACGTGGTGAGCCCGCCGCAGAACCCGATGCCGCCGGCGTCGTGGAGCAGCATTCGGTTGGCCGGTCGCTGCGAGTGCTCGGCCAGGATCGCGCCCAGCAAGAGTGATCCGACGATGTTGACGACGAGCACCGGCCACGGGAACTCCCCGGCGCCGATCGTTGTGACGGCCCACCGTCCGGACGCCCCGACTGCACCGCCGACGGCAATCGCCGCGACACGACCGGGTGTCCAGCGGATCAGAAGCGGTACCGCGTCGCTCGTGCGACGGTGTCCTCGCTCGTGCCAAAGGCGAAGGCGACGGTCGGTGCCACTCGGTAGACCGTATAGGGGCGGCACCCGTGGTCGGCGCGCTGAACGGCGCGTCAAAAGCGTCGCCGTTGACCGTCGCCGGCCAACCGCGCCGTGTCCGTGACCTCGTCGTCTACGAACACGACGGCGATCGGCACGATGTGGGGTCGGCCATCGGGGCGTACCGTCGCCAGGAACGTCGTGCCCACCGCTGACCTCGCTTCCGAGAGACACGACGTTGCGGTGCGCCGATACTCATCGCGAGGCAGGGCCTGTGCCGTCGCTCACCTTGACAACGAGGCTTCCACGAGGTAACTAGTAGATCGATCAATCTAGTTCGTAGGAGCCACAGATGTACAAGGCACTGATCCGCCGGCAGATCCGCAGCCAGATCGCCGAACTCAACCGCGGCAACTTCGAGCCGTTGCGCAAGACGGTGGCCGACGACGCCGAGCTCGCCTTTCCAGGAAACAACTCGTGGTCGGGTCAGTTCAGGGCGCCACGAACGGGTCGGGCGCCGCACACGACGCATCGCGGGATGGACGAGCTCGTTGCCTTCGCCGAGCGCTTCGTCGCCGCCGGGCTGCAGATCGACATCGACGACATCGTCATCAACGGCGGCCCGTGGAACACCCGCATCGTCGCTCGCGCCACGGACGTCGCTCGTGACGACGACGGCAACGTGCTCTACGAGAACCGGGTCGCCATCTTCATCGAGGCGAGGTGGGGAAAGATCCGCCGCTGGGAGGACTATCTCGACACCGAGCAGGTCGCCGCCTGGGACCGGGCGCTCGGCATCGCTCGCGAGCCGGCGACGGCGTGATCCAGACGTCGCCACCGCCCCCGAAGCGCCCTCCCGCACGCGAGCGGATCCTGGCCGCCAGCCTCGAGCAGATGCGGCGCTACGGCTATGCGGGGACGGGGATCAAGGCGATCCTCGTCGCGGCTGCGGCGCCGTTCGGTTCGCTCTACCACCACTTCCCGGGCGGCAAGGAAGAGGTCGGCGCCGAGACCATCCGGCGCGGTGGCGTCGCCTACCGCGAGCTCGTCGAGGCGTTCTACGTCGATGGCGCCGACCTCGGCGATGCGACGCAGACGTTCTTCGACGAAGCGGCGGCGTTCGTGGAATCGACGGCGTTCGTCGACGCCTGTCCGATCGCCACCATCGCCGGTGAGATCGCCGCCACGAGCGACACGATGCGCCAGGCGGCCGACGAGGCGTTCGAGTCCTGGTTGCGCGTCATGGAACGCCAATTCGTGGCGGCAGGCATCGACGTCGGGAGGGCGAGGGAGCTCTCCGTCGAGCTCTTCTGCGCCATTGAGGGCGCGTTCCTCCTCGCCCGCACGTCGCACGACGCCGAACCGATCCGCACGGTGGGCAGGGCGGTGGCGCGCAGCGTGCGTGAGGCGCTGGCCGGAGCGCGCGTACCGGTGGGGTGATCACGACGGCGTAGCGTGGCCGCCGATGCAAGTGACTGTGCTGGGGGCGGGGTCCTGGGGAACAACCGTCGCCAATCTCGTCTGCAACCGCAACGACACGATGCTCTGGGCCCGCCGAGCCGAGACGGCCGACGAGATCAACGACAACCGTACGAACGAGACCTACCTCTCGGGGTTCGAGTTGGCGAAGGGTGTCGTCGCGACGTCCGATCTCGAGCAGGCGCTGCGTCACGCGGAACTGCTGATCGTCGGCGTGCCGACCGCCGGAGTGCGGGACACGATGAAGGAGGCGAAGCGTTGGGTCCACCCGTGGATCCCCATCGTCAGCCTCTCGAAGGGACTCGAGCAGAAGTCGCTGCTGCGCATGACCGAGGTGATCGCCGACGAGCTGCCGGGTCACCCCGTCGCTGCGCTCACAGGGCCCAACATCGCCAGGGAGATCATGGCGGGCCAGGCTGCGGCGAGCGTCATCGCCACCAACGACCTCTCCGTCGCAGCGGCGATCCAGAAGGTGATCAGCCGTGGACTCTTCCGCGTGTACACGAACCACGATGTCATCGGGTGCGAGCTCGGTGGAGCACTGAAGAACGTCGTCGCGATCGCCTGCGGCATCGCCCAGGGCCTCGGCGTCGGGGACAACACGCGAGCGATGGTGATGACCCGAGGGCTCGCCGAGCTGACGCGTCTCGGCGCCGCGCTCGGCGGTGAGCCGGCCACGTTCGCCGGACTCGCCGGCATGGGCGATCTCGTGACGACCTGCATCAGCCCGCACAGCCGCAACCGCCACGTCGGTGAGGAGCTCGGCAAGGGTCGCAAGCTCGACGAGATCATCGCCGAGATGTCAATGGTCGCCGAGGGCGTGAAGACCGCGAGCACGGCTCGCCAGCTCGCCAAGAAGGTCGACGTGCCGATGCCGGTGTGCGACGAGATCTCCAAGGTCGTGTCCGGACGGGCGAGCGCCGACAAGGCTTACCGTGGCCTGCGCCTGCGTCCTGGCCACGAGCTCGACCCCGGGTAGGCGTTTCGACGCTTCATGGCCGTCGAACCACAGCGTCGTCCCGTCGACCTCTGTCGTCGCCAGACTGTCGCCGATCTCGTGCAGCGCGGCGTCCGTGATCGTCGGATGACCACCTCGTGAAATCCTTGCTCGCCGCCGGGCCATGTCCGATGACCGACGGGAGAGTCTGAAGCGTCAGCTCACTCGCCGACGCCGACGCTCTCTTGCGAGGTCGCCTCGGAGTCCTCCTGCTCGGGAACGACCTTGTCGTCCTGCGCGACCATGACGCCCTTGGCCTCGGCATCAGCGATGGTCTCGCGGGTCTTGCGCTCGACCTCGGCGCCGAGGGCGGCGTCGACGTTGCGCCAGTACTGGAAGACGCGCCCGAGGATCATCTCGCTCACACCGTTGGCGGCGTGGCCTGCGATGTTGCTCGACAGCCGGTCACGCTGCTCGTCGTTCAGCACCTCGCGCACCATCGTGCCGGCCTGACCGAAGTCGTCGTCCTCGGGATGGAGGGCATGCGCGGCGCGGATCATCTCGCCGTCGAGCTCGAACATCGGCTCGGCGAACTTGGATGGATCGGCTGCGGGGCCGCTGTAGGAGTTGGGCGCGTACACCGGCTGGTCGCCGGTGTGCGTGAAGCGCATCGGGCCGTCCTTGGAGTATGTGTTCACCGTCGCTGCCTTCGCCTGGTTGACGGGCAGGTCCATGTAGTTCGGGCCGATGCGGTAGCGGTGCGTGTCCGGATAGGAGAACAAGCGACCCTGCAGCATCTTGTCGGGGCTGGCGCCCATGCCGGGAACGAGGTTGGAGGGCTCGAACGACGCCTGCTCGATGTCGGTGTGGTAGTTCGCCGGGTTGCGGTTGAGCACCATCTTGCCGACCTCGATCAACGGGTAGTCGCCGTGCGGCCACACCTTCGTCAGGTCGAACGGGTTGAAGCGATACGCCTTGGCGTCCTCGAACGGCATGATCTGCACCTTCAGCGTCCACGACGGGTGCTCGCCACGATCGATCGAGTCGTAGAGGTCGCGGATGTGGAAATCGGAGTCCTGCCCGGCGAGCTCGTCGGCCTCGTCCTGAGTGAGGAAGTCGATGCCCTGATCCGTCTTGAAGTGGAACTTCACCCAGAACTTCTCGCCCGCCTCGTTGACGAGGCTGTAGGTGTGCGAGCTGTAGCCGTTCATGTGGCGCCACGTCTTGGGGATGCCGCGATCGCCCATCAGCCACGTCACCTGGTGCGCCGACTCGGGCGAACCAGTCCAGAAGTCCCACTGCATGTTGTTGTCACGCAGGTGGGACGCCGGCATCCGCTTCTGCGAGTGGATGAAGTCGGAAAACTTGATCGTGTCGCGGACGAAGAACACGGGCGTGTTGTTGCCCACCATGTCCCAGTTGCCCTCGGTCGTGTAGAACTTCAGCGCGAAGCCGCGCGGGTCACGCCACGTGTCGGGGCTGCCGGCCTCGCCGGCGACGGTGGAGAAGCGGGCGAGCATCTCCGTCTCGGTGCCGGGCTTGAACACGGCGGCCTTCGTGTACTGCGTGATGTCGTGGGTGGCGGTGAACGTGCCGAACGCACCGCCGCCCTTGGCGTGCACGACCCGCTCGGGCACGCGCTCGCGGTTGAACTGCGCCATCTTCTCGAGCAGGTAGTGGTCCTGTAGCAGGATCGGCCCGTTGCTGCCGGCGGTCAGCGAGTGCTCGTCACTCTGAACCGGGATACCCGCGTTGGTGGTGGTGGCGGGCCCCTTCGGCTGGTTCTCGCCGTTGGTGGTGTCACTCATGTGAGTTGCTCCTCGATGGTGTTGGGGGAATCGGATGCCGCACGTGCGGCCTGACAGTCGGGGCACAGGCCCCAGTACACGACCTCGGCCTCGTCGATCTCGTAGCCCATGGCGT
>JACDGA010000322.1:1214-3111 GCA_013815505.1 Acidimicrobiia bacterium | reverse complement strand
CGTCGTGCTCGGCGAGAGCAGCTTCGCCACGATGGCTCTGCCGATCTCGCTCGTGCCACCGAGCAGCACGATGGTCTGGGACTCTCCGAGGGCGTTGTCCATGGGTGCGACGTTCCTTTCTCTCTCTCGGCCGTGTTGGCCTGTCGGCCGGCGCGTGGCGCCGGTGGGTGGGTTTAGACGAGCGCCAGCCGTCGCGCCTGGTCGCTCGCCCACGTGCGCTGTGGGTCGAGCGCGTCGCGCGCCGACTGCCACTCCGTGAGGCGCGGGTAGCCGCGCCGGATGGCGTCTGGCGTGGTGTGGGCGTCCTTGGCGAGGTAGTGCCGGCCGCCGGCGTCGAGGACGATGTTGTCGAGTCGGTGCAACAGCCCTGCCAGGTCGCGGGCGCCGGCGGGGAGGTCGAGCGCCAACGTCCAGCCGGGGAACGGGAAGCTCATCGGCGCCGGATTGGCTGGACCGAAGGCCTTGAGCACGGCGAGGAAGCTGGCCGTGCCCGATCCGGCGATGCGTTCGATGACGGCGCGCATGGCAGTCTCTTCACCGAACGGGACGACGAACTGGTACTGCACGAAACCACGGGGCCCGTACAGGCGGTTCCAGTTGCCGACGGCGTCGAGGGGGTGGAAGAAGCGTGTCAGGCCCTGGATCTCGCCCTCGCGATGGCGCGGCGCCTTGCGGTACCAGGCCTCGTTGAACGCTGCGACGCTGGCGTGGTTCAGCACGCTGATCGGCGGTGTGATCGGCACGCTGGCCACCTGGTGCGGTCCGTAGTCGAGGGGATCGCTCGCCTGCTTCGACGACAGCTGGTCGACGGTGGCGTGATCGCCCCTGGTGAGCACGCTGCGCCCGAGGTGCCTGCCCTTCGCCAGCAGATCGATCCACGCCACGGAGTAGCGCACGGCGTCGTCGGCGCCGGGACCCATGACGGCGAACAGGGCGTCGAGATCGCCGACGCGCCGCGTCTCGATCACGCAGCGGCTCGTCTCGATGGGGATGAGCGAGAACGTCGCCTCGAGGATGATGCCCGTCAACCCCATCCCGCCGATCGTCGCCCAGAACGACGACGACGTCTCGCCATCCGGCGTCAGCTCACGGATCGTGCCGTCGGCGGTGAGCAGGCGCAGCCGCCGCACGTGGTTGCCGAACGAGCCCTCGACGTGGTGGTTCTTGCCGTGGATGTCGCTCGCAAGGGCGCCGCCGACGGTGACGTACCTCGTTCCCGGTGTGACCGGCACGAAGAAGCCTCTCGGCACGATGAGGCGCAACAGCTCGTCGAGGCTCATGCCACCGGGCGCGGTCACCTCGGCGCGCTGCTCGTCGAGCGACAGCCCGGCCGAACCGGCGGCGAGGCGGAGCACGGTGCCGCCGCCGTTCTGTGCCGAGTCGCCGTAGGAGCGCCCGAGACCGCGGGCGATCGCGCCACGACGTCCGACGTCCTTGACGAGCGCGACGAGTTGGTCGGTGCGCTCGGGCGTCGTCGCGCTGACGGTGCGGAGCGACGAGACCGACGGGGATGTCTTGCCCCACCCGCAGAGCGGGACCGCGTGCTCGTGCTCTGACATCCCCGACGAATCTACCGATGCCCCACCCCGCGATCCGCCCACCACCGTCTGGGGCCAGTTCAGTACGGCCAGTCGGGGGTGGTGCGGCCGAGGCGACGGGCGACCTTGCCCCATCCGGCGGCGAGCACGACCTTGAGCGCCAGGTTGCGGGCGAACCAGCCGAGCTGGGCCAGCTGCGCAAGTGCGTTGCGCGCCCGGGCGCCGATGCCGCTGTCGAGGTCGGCCGTGTAGACGGTGAGCGACCTCGCCCGCCGCTCGTAGCGGAATCGGCGTCCGAACACCAGCTCACGCACGATCGCAAGGGTCACGCCGACGGACGAGAACGAGTCGTGGATGGC
>JACDGA010000322.1:0-1204 GCA_013815505.1 Acidimicrobiia bacterium | reverse complement strand
GGTCCAAACCGGTGGGCGGCGTCGACGTACAGCATCGCGAGGTCGCCGTCGACGGCGGTGTGGGCGTCGTCGGAGAACGCCCGAACGTGCCGGACCCGGTGACGCACGCCGGCGGCGTCGAGGTTGGCGAGGAACGCGACGTGGTCCTCCTGCGCCTCTGCCTCGTAGCCGGCGATCTCTTGGGGGCCACGATCGTTGCCGGCGTGGGGATCGATGGCGACGATCTCGACGCCATCGGGAGCAGCACTGGCGAGCACGATCGTCGAGCGACCTCGGAAGCTGCCGATCTCGACGATGCGATCACCGTCTCGGCAGCGCGTCGCAAGCTCGTACAGCGCCTCGGCCTGGTCGTTCGACAACCAGCCGTCGACACCGTCGAGGCGGTCCAGGACGTCGGCGAGGGCGGGTCGCTCGGTGGTCACAGGTACACCGCCAGCCCGAACGTGACGACCCACGCCAGGCCGAGCAGCTGCAGAACCCGGTCGTCGGAGAAGACGTCCTCTGGCGCTGCGCCGTGGCCGTTGCCACGCTCGAGCACGAGCAGGTAGCGCAACAGCGCCGCCAGCATCGGGACGATGGTCAACTGGTACAGCGGCAGTTCGAGATCGTTCGTCGCGAGCCGCTCGTTCGCCCGCTCGAACGCCCACATGCAGTAGCTGATGAGCGTGCCGCCGCAGGCGACGGACACGACCATGCGCAGGTATTGCAAGCTGTAGTCGCCGAGCGTCGCCCTCGTGAGGGTGGCACCTTCCCCCAGCTCGTGCAGCTCGGCGTAGCGTTTGCCGGCGACGATGAACAGGGAGCCGAACGTCGTCACGAGCACGAACCAGTCCGACATCGCCACATCGGTGGCGACGGCACCTGCGGCGGCGCGCAGCACGAAGCCGGACGCCACCACGACGAGGTCGAGAACTGCGACGTGCTTCCAGATCACCGTGTAGCTGAGCGTCAGCACGGCGTAGAAGGCGACGACGACCACGGCCTGCCAGCGGCCCGTGAGCGCAGCCACGCCACATCCGGCGAGCAGCAGCCCGACGCCGACGCCGCGAGCGATCGCCAGCGGGATGAGACCGGACGCGATCGGGCGGTGCTGCTTGGTGGGATGGGAGCGATCGGCCTCGAGGTCGAACAGGTCGTTCCAGTAGTAGGTCCCGCTCGACACGAGGCACATCGCCACGAACGCGAGGAGCGATCGTCCCAGCTC
>JACDGA010000068.1 GCA_013815505.1 Acidimicrobiia bacterium | reverse complement strand
GTTCGAGGGCGACGCCTTCGACATCGTGGTCTCGAACGCGATGCTCGAGCACGACCCGTGTTTCTGGTCGAGCGTCGCCGAGATGCGCAGGGTGCTGCGCCCGGGCGGGCTCCTGTTCATCGGTGTACCGGGCTTCGTCCCGCTGACGTTCGACGACGGCACGTCGACGAGGACGTACCGCTTCCACGGCGGTCAGGACTTCTGGCGCTTCAGCGACATGGCCGTCAGCACGCAGTTCTTCGCCGGCTTCGACGACGTACACGTCGAGGCGATCCTCGATCCGCCACGCATCGTCGGCCACGGCCGAAAGCCGAAGGCGGCATCCGAGTGACATCACCCTGACATCAGGAGTCCACAGAATTCTCTTGACATGACATCACTCTGATGTCAGAGTGGTGCGGATGGACCTCACGCCATACGTCGAGCAGCTGCGCGCCGACCTCACCGATGCCGCCGCTGCGGGTGGCGACGCATTGTCCGACGCAGCGCAGCGGCTCAGCACCGCCCTCGACGCCGCCGTCCGTCTGGCGCTGCTCGAGGCGCTGTCCGACGCCGCCGCAGAGATCACGGTCGAGCTCGGCGACCGCGCGGTGGAGGTGCGCCTGCAGGGCCGCAACCCCCACTTCGCCGTCACCGGGCCCTCATCCGTCCCCCTCGTCGCCTCCCCGGCTCGCGACGAGGGGGACGATTCCGACGACGATGCCCCGACGGCGCGCATCACGCTTCGCATCGGCGACGGGCTGAAGTCACGCGCCGAGCAGGCCGCGACCCAGACCCGGCAGTCACTCAACACCTGGCTCGTCGACGCCATCCGCGAGGCCGTGGCACAGCCGTCCGGCGCCAGCCGACGCGACCGCCGTCCCGGTCAGCAGCTCAGCGGATGGGTCCGCTGAGCCTGCGACCTGCACACACCCCAAACCGTCACGCCGGCGATGACCGGCGCGCACACGAGGAGACATCCAACATGCACGAATTCCCCTGCAACACACCACCTCGGCTCTCCGTCGAGTTCGGCGCCGGCACGATCACGATCGAGGCCAGCGATCGTGCGACGACCACCGTCGAGCTCGGCGCGGTCCGCGACGACGAGGCATCGCGCGAGCTCATCGCCGAGTCCACCGTCGTACAACGAGGCGACGACATCGTCGTCCTCGTGCCACGCCGGCGCGGCCGGGTCTTCGGTCGCACGCCCGCGCTCACGCTCGCCGTCACCACCCCCACCGACGCGAAGCTGAAGCTCAGCGCCAGCTCGGCCGACATCACGGCAACGGGTCGTTTCGGCACGAGTGCGCTCGACGCCGGTAGCGGCGACATCCGCATCGGCGACGTCGGCGACTCACTCAAGGTGCGCAGCGGCAGCGGCAACGTCGAGGTCGGTCACGTCGCCAAGGACGCCGACGTGAAGACCGGGTCCGGCGACGTCGCGCTCGCTGCGGTCGACGGCTCGTCGCAGCTGCAGTCGGGCTCCGGCAACATCACGCTGCGCGAGGGCGGTAGTGCGCTGCGCGTCGCCACGGGCAGCGGCGACGTGTCCGTGACGCAGGCGCCCGGCGACGTCGAGGCGACGACCGGATCGGGCGACATCGCCCTCGAGCGTGTCGAGCGCGGCGACGTGCGCGTGCGCGCCGCCTCGGGCGACGTGCGAGTCGGCGTGGCAGACGGCACTGCAGCGTGGCTCGAGGTGCACACCGTGAGCGGAACGGCGCGCAGCGACCTCGAGACGTCCGACGCGCCCGACGAACAGTCGCCTCAGGTTCGGCTCCGGCTCAACACCGTCAGCGGCGACATCGACGTCGTTCGAGCCTGAGCTTCCCCTCGGCCAACTGCGGTCGTGGCGAATCTTCGGGCCGGCGGGGTAGTGTCGCTGCCACTTCGAGCACTGCCCCGCCTCCACGGACGTGTGTGTTCTCCGCCACCCCGCCCAGAGGATCGAGGTTCCCGGTTTCGTGACGCACCGAACGCCCGTCCCCAGCCTCCGCCTGCTCGCCGCTGCTGTGGCGATGCTGACCGCGCTCAGCCTCGTCGTCACGACCGCGGTCGAGACCCCTGATCGCGCGGAGGCCTACACGACGAAGATCTATCGCGGTGCCGGCAACGCGCCGTACGTGGGGATCATCGGCGACTCCACGTTGTCAGGTGTGCGTTGGTACAACACGTACGGCGACTTCTACGAGTACAACTTCGTGTTCGACGCCGAGTCGTGCCGCCGCACCATCGCCGAGTCGTGCCGCGGTCGTGAGGGGTACGCCCCGCTGAACGGACTGCAGACGCTGCGCCGCCTCGATGGCCGCTGGGGTCGCGTGCTCGTGATGATGACGGGCTACAACGATCCGGGCTGGCAGTTCGACGACGCCGTCGACGCCGTCGTCGCGGAGGCACGCCGCCAGGGCATCGACAAGGTGATGTGGATGAGCCTGCGCACGGCTGACGTGTCGTACGTGTCACCCGAGTACGAGTCGGACTCGTACACGTTCCGCGACAACAACCGAATCCTGCTGCAAAAGGCCGTGCAGTACCGCGGGTACCTGCAGGTCTCGGACTGGGCAACGCACTCGGCCAACCGGTCCGACTGGGTCACGCCCGACGGCGTGCACATGACGTACTCCGGTGGGTTTGCGCTGATGGCGTTCATCACGAACCAGCTCGATCGCGTCACGGACGGCAAGACCGTCACGCCGCCGCCCCGCTCGGGTGCCAACGCCACGTGGACCGCAGTGCGGCGTGGTGACTACGGGAGCCGAGTCGTCACCGTGCAACGGGCCCTGATCAACAGGGGCTTCGAGGTGGTCGGCGGTGCCGACGGCGACTTTGGCGCCTACACGGAGACCGCCGTCAAGCGGTTCCAACGATCGCGCGGCCTCGACGACTCGGGCGTCGTCGGACCCGTGACGGCCGAACAGCTCGGTATCTACGAACCACCGCCGCCCGAGGTTGCCAACCCGACGTGCAAGATCTCGCGCACGCTGCGCCCCGGCGACCGGCTCGGGCAGGTGCGCTGCCTCAAGCTGCATCTCGCCTCGCACGGATTCGAGGTCGGCCGGTACGACACCTACTACGGCACTGCTCTCGTCGACGCAATGAAGTACTTCAAGGCCGTGCGCGGTGGCCGCTACGACGGCATCGCCAGCGAGTGGGCGCTGCGCCGCCTCGGGGCGTACTCGGCGCCACCGCCTCGGCCTCGCTGTGGCGTCTCGGTGCGCATCCGTCCGGGCGACCGGCTCGCCGACATCGACTGCCTGAGTCGGGTCATCGCGTCGTACGGGTTCCGCAACCGGCGCTCGTACTCGTACGGGACGACGCAGGTCGAAGGTGTCAACTACCTCAAGGCGAACAGGGGGATGCCGACGAACGGCGTGGTCACCGCCGAGTTCCTGCAGTCCATCGGCCTGTGGCGTGAACGGCGGGCGAGCCCGCCGTGCTACCTGTCGAGCGAGCTGCGTCGTGGCGACACCGATCGCGTGTCGTGTCTGCGCCGCCACCTCTACGCCAACGGCTATCGCACGGGAACCGGAACGACGTTCGGCACGTTCATCGAGCTCGCCATCCGCCACGTCGAGTCGGTGAACGGTCTCCCCGTCGACGGCACGGCCGATCGCGCCGTGCTCCGTGCCCTCGGCGCATGGCGGGCGCCGGCGAGCACGGCACGAGTCGAGACCGAGACGACCACCACCGTGGCGACACAAACCGTGCCGCCCACGACGACCGCAGCGCCGACCACCACCGTGCCGCCGACCACTGCGGCGCCCACCACGGCGGCGGCGCCGACCACGACGGTGGTTCCCGCCACTGCCACCACCACCAGCACCAGCACCACGGTGGCGCCACCGACGACGGTTGCGCCACCGACGACGACCGCAGCGCCGCCGGCGACGGCCGGCGCCGACACGGACGCCGCAACCGCGACGACAACAGACGGCTAGCGGTGCCGCAGACCCGCCGGATCCTGCTCGCCGTCTGCCTCGTGGTACTCGCAGGGTGCCGGCTCGACGCAGAGGTTGCCGTCGAGATGCAGTCCGACGGGACCGGCATCGTCACCGTGACCGCAACCGCAGATGCCGAGCTCGTCGACGAGGTGCCCGACCTCGCCGGCCAGCTCGACCTCTCCGACGCTCGCGACGCTGGCTGGCGCGTCGGCGAGATCACCGAGACCGACGGCGGAGGCGCGCGGCTGACGCTGACCCACGACTTCGGTTCTGCCAGGGAGGCGACCGTGCTCCTGCGCAGCCTCGGTGGTCCGCTGTCGAGCGTCACGATCCGCCATGTCGTCGAGGGCGAGGAGGGCGACGCCGACGCCTCGGCGACCAACTCGCTGGCCGGCACGGCACGTCTCGCTCGCGGCTTCGAAGCCTTCGCCGATCGGGCGCTCGTCACGGCCGTCGGCGGCAAACCGTTCTCGCAGCGACTCGGCGACCGATCACCGGCCGACACCATGTCGATCACGCTGAGCGCGGAGCTGCCGGGAACGCTCGACGAGACGAACGGCGAGCGAGACGGCGCGATCACAAGGTGGGAGCTCCCGCTCGACGGCTCCGAGCAGCAGCTTCGTCTCGTCACGTCGCAGGGACCGGAGGACGGCGCAGACTGGGCCGGCCCGCTGGCGACGATCGCGCTCGTGGCGTTTATCGCATGGGTCGTCGCTGCGGCGGGGTTTGTCGCCTACGTCCTCGTCCGTCGCGCCCAGCACTGACGGTGACGGCGTGCCGGCGCCAGAGATGCCGGCAGCCGCGGCAAAGTAGGATCCGACCATGCCGACGCGGCGCCGCGGCGCCAACAAGGAGATGCGACTCGCGCTCACGCGCGTCGCGCCGGGTCAACCGTTGCGCGACGGCATCGATCGCGTCGTGAGGGCCAAGACGGGTGCGCTGCTCGTCCTCGACGACGGTGCCGAGGTGCTCGCCATCTGCTCTGGCGGGTTCCTCGTCGACGCGCCGTTCTCGCCGCAACGCTTGTCGGAGCTGGCGAAGATGGACGGCGCGATCATCATCTCAACTGACGGTGACCGCGTCGCAAGGGCCAACGTGCACCTCGTCCCCGACCCGACCGTGCCGACGAGCGAGACCGGCACGCGACACCGCACGGCCGAACGTGTCGCCCGCTCGCTGCGCGTCCCTGTCATCAGCATCAGCGAGGAGATGGGGGTCATCAACGTCTACGCCGGGGGCTCGAAACACCCGCTGCAAGACATCAGCCGCCTGTTCGACAAGGCCAACCAGGCGTTGCAGACGCTGGAGCGCTACAAGGTCCGCCTCGACGACTCCATCTCCAACCTCACGGCGCTCGAGTTGGAAGACATCGTGTCGCTGCGTGACGTCGCACAGGTGGTGCAGCGCGGCGAGATGGTGCACCGCATCGCCGCCGAGATCAAGATCATGATCATCGAGCTCGGCATCGATGCCCGGCTGCTGCGCCTGCAGCTCGACGAGATCTATGGCGAGATCGACGACGAGCTCGACCTCGTCGTCGCCGACTACATCCCTCCCGGCCACTCGGCCAACACCGTCCTCGACGAGCTGGCGACGCTCGCCGACGACGACATCGTCGACGTCCGCAGGACCTCTGCGGTGATGCGCCGCACGGCATCGGCCGTCGATCCCGACCAGGAGATCGCGCCGAAGGGACTGCGCCTGCTGCACCGCGTGCACCGCCTGCCACCCGACGTCGCGATCCGCATCGCCGATCATTTCGGCGAGCTGACGAAGCTGCAGCGGGCGACGGCGGACGATCTGGCGATGATCGACGGTGTGGATCCCGACATGGCAGCCGCCATCAAGGACACCCTCGAACGGGTCACCGAGACCACGATCCTCGATCAGTACAGCTGATGCACACCTGGGACGAGACGACGGACCTGCTCGCCTATTCGGTCTTCGGGTACGTCGTCGAGCGGGTCAAGAGCGACAAGGACCCGCACTGGGGTGCGAAGCCGGCGGATGAGCTGGCACGATCGCTCGACGGGGCGATCACACGGGAGGGCATCGGCGGACACCAGGCCCTCGCGCTCTTCCGCGACGAGTTGCTCCCCGCCTGCCGGCCGATGGAGCACCCGCTCAACCTCGCCTACGTCGCCACGGCACCGAGCCACGCCGCCGTGTTGTTCGACCTCGTAGTCAGCGCGTCGTCGATCTTCGGTGGGCTGTGGGAGTGCGGCGCCGGCGCGATCGCCGCCGAGAACCAGACGCTGCACTGGCTCGCCGAGCTCGCCGGCTTCCCCGACGAAGCGGCCGGGTGCTTCGTCAGCGGCGGGTCGGCGGCCAACCTCTCGGCGCTCGTGGCTGCACGTCACGTCGCTCGCAAGCAGATCGACGAGCCCCCGGCTCGCTGGTGCTTCGCCACGACCCGCGAGACCCACGCCTCCGTGCACGCCGCGGCACGGACGATGGACGTTGACGTCGTCAGCGTCGAGCCCGACGAGCGGGGCAGGATGACCGGCGACGCGCTCGCCGCGGCGATCGACGAACACCGTCGGCGGAATCCGCACGATCGGCTGTTCGCCGTCGTCGCCAATGCCGGTACCACGAACGTCGGCGCCATCGACGAGCTCGACGCGATCGCCGACCTCTGCGACGCGCACGACCTGTGGATGCACATCGACGGCGCCTACGGCGGCGCCACGTTGTGCGCGCCGTCGATGAAGGAGGCGCTGCGCGGCTTCGAGCGTGCCGACAGCTTCGGCATCGATCCGCACAAGTGGATGTTCGCCCCCTACGACTGCGCCGCGCTCGTCTACCGCGATCCGATCGCGGCGGCGCAGGCCCACGCCCAGCACGGCGACTACCTCGACGCCGTCGATCGCTCGGAGTCGAACCCGAGCG
Source organism: Acidimicrobiia bacterium (assembly GCA_013815505.1). GTDB lineage: Bacteria > Actinomycetota > Acidimicrobiia > Acidimicrobiales > Ilumatobacteraceae > JACDHN01. The sequence continues at coordinate 1,512 of JACDGA010000068.1, read as the reverse complement.
ATCTCGCCTTCCACCTCTCCCGCCGTGCCCGTGGGCTGCCGCTGTGGTTCAGCCTGGCCACGCACGGCACAGACGCCTACGCGGCTGCGGTGGAGCACACGCTCGACGCCGCACGCGGGTTCGCAGACCACCTGCGAGATCGCGACGGGTTCGCGCTGCTGCTCGATCCGCAGATGTCGGTTGTCCTGTTCGAGGTCGACGGGTGGGACCGCGCCCGCTACGACGCCTGGACCACGAGCCGGGCCCACGACGGCGTCGGGCTCGTGGTGCCGACGACGTGGCGCAGCCGAACGTGCTACCGGGTCTGCCTCGTCAACCCGCTGACCACCGTCGACATGCTCGTCGGGCTCGCCGACGACATGGCCGCCTTCGGCGCCGGCTGACCGGGACCGCGCACGATCACCCCAGCGCCACCACGGCCCGCACCGTGCCGACGGGCCGCCCGTGTCCGAGGACGGGGGACGACATCTCGCCGACGTCGAGGACGCGCTCGTCGATCCCCATCGCTGCGAGCGCGGCCAGTGTCACTGCGGGCACCGCACGTTGGTTGCCGTCAGCCACCTTGACGGCGAGCGCACGACCGTCGGCGAATGCGGCGGCGAACACTCCCTCTGCTCCGTCCTTGGCGAACAGACCGGGAACGGCGCGCATCAGCATCGTGACGAACCGATGCTCGCCACCGACGAGATCCGGATAGGTGCGCATCGCCGTCGGTGCCCGCCCGGCACCGGCAGCAATCGCGGCGAACGCGCCAGCGAGTCCGTGCAGCGTCACGTGGTGCGCCGGCGCGCCACATCCGTCGACACCGACGTGGTGCACCGCTCCGGTGCGCCTGGCAACCTCGTGGGTGATCGCCACCTGCAGCGGGTGCGTCTCATCGAGGTACCCGTCGATCGGCCATCCGTTGGCGACACACGTCGCCACCATGCCGGCGTGCTTGCCGCTGCAGTTCATCCGCAGCGGTGTCGGCTCGGCCCCCGAGCGGACGTGCGCCGCTGCGGCGCGATCATCGATCGGTAGGCCCGGCACGTTGCCGAGCGCCGACTCGTCGAGCCCGACCCCCTCGAGGATCGAGCGCACGATCTCGCAGTGACGATCGGTGCCGTCGTGGCTGGCGCAGACGAGCGCGAGCTGCTGGTCGCCGACGTCCAGTCCGCAGCGCAGCATCGCCTCGGCCTGCAGCGGCTTGAGCGCCGACCTCGGGTACATCGGACGGGACGGGTCGCCGGCGACGAACAACTCATGGCCGTGCTCGTCGAGTGCGACGACACTCCCGTGGTGCACCGACTCGTCGACACCGCTGCGCGTCGTCACGGCGATTGGGACGTGACCCCCGCCGTCGGTCAGCGAACCGTCGCTCATTGGTGCACCATGACCGTGTGGACGAACGACAGGGACGACGGGCGGTGCACCAATGACCGCTCCGCTGCTGCGCAGCGGCGCACCGCAACAATGGTTCGCTCGCAGCGCTCGCTCACTGGTGCACCATGGCCGTGTGGACTCACGGCGCGG
>JACDGA010000321.1 GCA_013815505.1 Acidimicrobiia bacterium | reverse complement strand
CCTCAGCGTCGGTGCGAGAGTGATCCGACGAGTAGCGGGACGGCATCGACACGCCGTGCACGTGATCGGCGCCGAGTGCGTCGACGGCGACGCAGGCGACGAGCGTCGAGTCGATGCCACCCGAGAGACCGATGACGACGTCGGAGAAACCGTTCTTCGTGCAGTAGTCACGAGTGCCGACGACCAGCGCCTCGTACAGCTCGGCCACCGGCTCGAGCGGTTCGGCGATCACCGGGTCGAGCGGCGCCGGCTGGTCGACCGACGGTCCCGACACGAGCACCGTCGGCAGCATGCGCTGCGAGACCCGCCCTCGCGGGTCGAGCAGGCGCTGGCGGTAGACGGGTGCGATCGGCACGTCGACGATCAGCAGCTCCTCGACGAACTGCGGCGCGCGGGCGATCAGGCGACCCTCGGAGTCGAACACGACCGAGGCGCCGTCGAAGACGAGCTCGTCCTGTCCGCCAACCTGGTTGACGTAGACGAGCGCGGTGTGCGCGTCGCGGGCACGGGTGGCGAGCATCTGCTCGCGCTCGAGCCACTTGCCGTGGTGGTAGGGCGAGGCATTGATGTTGATGCTCAGCGCCGCACCGCCGGCGCCCTGGATCGTGAGCGGACCCGACGGGCTCCAGATGTCCTCACAGACTGAGATCCCCGTGGGGACGCCGGCGATCTCGTACAGCTCGAGCTCGTCGGTCTCGCCGCCGGGCGTGAAGTAACGGGCTTCGTCGAACACGGCGTAGTTGGGGAGCAGCCGCTTGCGGTACGTGTTGACGACGTCGCCGTTGGCGCACACGGCGGCGGCGTTGAAGAGGTCACGGTCCTCGTCGACATAGCCGATGACGGCGGCGCAGCGTCCCGTGCGGGCCGCCAGCTTGTGCATCGCCTCGATGTTGGCGGCGACGAACCCGGGCTTGAGCACGAGGTCTTCTGGCGGATAGCCGGTCGTGCACAGCTCGGTGAACGCGACGACATCGCACCCGGCGTCGGCAGCACGGTCGTAGGCCTCGCCGAGCTTGGCGAGGTTGCCGTCGAGATCGCCGACGGTGACGTCGAGCTGAGCGAGCGCAACTCGCACCACGGTCACGACGCCAGGCTACCCAGCCGACCTGTCATGACGATCGGCGCCGAACGGGCACGATCGGCATGACAGAACGGTCCAACGGCAAGGATGGCCGGGATGACCGGGATGGCAGATCGCTGGTCGTTCTGGATCGACCGGGGCGGGACGTTCACCGACGTCGTCGCCGTGTCGAGTGACGGTGAGCGGCGGACGGCGAAGCTGCTCTCCGCCGATCCCTCGTACGACGACGCCGCCACCGAGGCGATCCGGCGGGTGCTCGGCGTCGCGACGGGGACGGCGATCCCGTCGGACCGTGTCGTCGAGGTGCGGATGGGGACGACGGTCGCCACGAACGCGTTGCTCGAACGACGCGGCGAACCGACACTCCTCTTGATCACAAAGGGCTTCGCCGACGCACTCCGGATCGGCGACCAGCACCGGCCGCACATCTTCCGTCTCCACATCGAGCGTCCCGAACAACTGACGACGCGGGTCGTCGAGGTCGACGAGCGCGTACGAGCCGACGGATCGATTCGGCGGCCACTCGACCTCGACGCCGCGCTCACCGCCATGCGAGCCGCGCACGCCGACGGCATGCGCGCAGTGGCCATCGCGCTGCTGCACGGCGATCGCTACCCCGATCACGAGCAGCGCCTCGCCGCCACGGCAGGCGACGTCGGGTTCACACAGATCTCCGTCAGCTACGACGTCAGCTCGCTGCCCCGCCTCGTGCCGCGGGCCGAGACGACCGTCGTCGATGCGTACCTCTCGCCGGTGCTCGATCGCTACATCGCCGGCGTCGCCGGCGAGCTCGGCGAGGTGCCGTTGCGGTTCATGCAGTCGAACGGCGGGCTCGCCGACGCCGACGCCTTCCGTGGGCGCGACGCAATCGTGTCCGGGCCTGCAGGGGGCGTTGTCGGCATGACGGCGATCGCCGAGGCCGCCGGCTTCGACCGGGCGATCGGGTTCGACATGGGCGGCACGTCGACCGACGTGTCGCTGTACAGCGGCCGCTTCGAACGCACACTCGACACGGTCGTCGCCGGCGTGCGTGTGCGTGCCCCGATGCTCGACATCCACACGATCGCTGCGGGCGGCGGCTCGATCCTGCGCTTCGACGGCGCTCGCTACCGGGTCGGGCCAGACTCCGCCGGCGCCGATCCGGGTCCCGCCTGCTACCGGCGGGGCGGGCCGATGACGCTTACCGACGCCAACGTGATCCTCGGTCGCATCGTCCCGGCCGAGTTCCCCGCCGTGTTCGGTGCCGGCGGTGACGAACCGCTCGACGCCGAGGCGTCGGCGAGCCGCTGCGCCGAGCTCGCGGCGCAGATCGGGGAGGCGGCCGGGACGGCGCCACCGCTGATCGAGGAGGTCGCCGCAGGATTCGTCGAGATCGCCGTCGACAACATGGTGAACGCGATCCGCAAGGTCTCGATCGAGCGCGGGCACGACGTCACGGGCTACGTCCTCATCAGCTTCGGCGGCGCCGGCGGCCAGCACGCCTGCGCCATCGCCGACGCGCTCGGGATCGACACGATCCTCGTCCACCCTCTTGCCGGCGTCCTCAGCGCGTACGGGATGGGCTTCGCCCAGCGCAGGACGCTGAGGGAACGCTCTGTCGAGCGGCCACTCGACGCCAGCGGCACGGCCGAGGCCGTGACCTCGGCTTTGGACGACCTCGAAGCCGACGCCCGCACCGCACTCGCCGGCGATCGCCGCAACGTGCCGGGCTCGGTTTCGAGGCGGGGTCTGGGATCGTCCGAGGATCGCGACGCCGATCGTGTCGAGGTCGAGCGCCGCATCCACCTCCGCTACGAGGGCACCGACACCGCCCTCGACGTGCCCGAGGGCGAGCGCGACACGCTGGCGGCGTCGTTCGAGGACGCGTACCGGAAGCGGTTCTCGTTTCTGCCCTCCGACCGACCATTCGTCGTCGAGGCCGTGTCCGTGGAGGCGATCGACGTCACGCCCACCGCGCTGAGTCACGACAAACACCAGGACTCGGCGTCGTCGGTGACTCAGAAGGTGGCGGAGGTGGTCACCGGACCGGCGGTGGTCG
>JACDGA010000067.1 GCA_013815505.1 Acidimicrobiia bacterium | reverse complement strand
GCCGCCGCGTCACGTCACCTGGGGGCACCACAGAGGCCGGGTTGGCCGTGCTGACACAGCGAGACGTGCGAGCAGCCCTCGTCGATGCCGTCGCCGCCGCCGCATCGCGCAGCCGTGAGCTCGGCTGAGCGAAGCGAAGCCGAAGGCGGACGAGTGACCGCCAGGGAGCCGGACGTCGGTTGGGGTCTGGGGGCGCAGCCCCCAGTGGGGTTCGGCTGAGCGAAGCGAAGCCGAAGGCGGACGAGTGACCGCCAGGGAGCCGGGCGGCAGGCGGTGTGACTTTTTTCGCCTCGGCACTTTTCTTCCGAGGTGGTTCCGGCCTATGTTGATGCCACTGAGACGCACCGGAGCCTGCACGGCACCGGGAGCGCCGACGGGGCTGGTGCCATCGGGGGGTTGGCACCGGCCCTCGTCGCGTCTGGGGGTAGCTTCCGGACCATGGGTCGTCGCTACGACACGGTGACACTGCTCACCGACTACGGGCTCGTCGACGAGTTCGTCGGCGTGATGAAGTCCGTCCTACGTGACCTCGCCCCGCACGTCGCGATCGTCGACCTCACGCACGGCATCACCGCCTACGACGTCCGAGGCGGCGCGCTGTGCCTCGGTCGCTCGGTCGCCTACCTGCCCGAGGGTGTCGTCGTCGCCGTCGTCGATCCCGGCGTCGGCACGGACCGCCGCGCGATCGCGGTCGAGGTCGCGGACGGCGCCGGCGTGTTCGTCGGTCCCGACAACGGGTTGCTTGCCCCGGCCGTCGCGCTGCTGGGTGGCGCGCAGCGTGCCGTCTCGCTCACGAACCCCGACTACCGGCTCGACGGCGACGGTGGCGCAACGTTCGACGGCCGTGACGTCTTTGCCCCCGCCGCAGCCCACCTGTGCAACGGCGTCGACCTGCTGGCGCTCGGCGACGAGGTCGATTCCTCGACGTTGCTGCCCGCCGCCGTGCCGCTGCCAGAGCTGACCGATGGCCGGCTACGCGGCCAGGTGCTGTGGATCGACGGTTTCGGCAACTGTCAGCTCAACATCGGCCCCGACGAGCTCGACCAGATCGCGAGCGGCGAGGACGTCGTCCGGCTGCTCGTCGACGGTGCCGCGTCGCGCACCGCGCGACGGGTCACGAGCTTCGCCGAGCTGAGTCAGGGAGCAATCGGCATCGTGACCGACTCGTACGGGATGCTGGCCCTCGTGCTCGACCGACGCTCGGCCGCCGACGAGCTGGGGCTTGCCGTCGCGGACGACGTGACGCTCGCCGCGATCGACGACGGTGACGGCCGCGACGACGGCGTGCGTGTCGAGCTGACGTCACGATGAGGCGACACCGTGCGACCGTAGGATGTGGCGTGTGAGACCGGCGACGACGCTGACGATGATGCTGCTCCTCGCAGCCATCCTCATCGCCGGCACCATCGCATTGCTCAGGCTCTGACGCCGTGCGTACCATCTCGACCCGGTGGGGGAGCCAGGCGTGAACATCAACTCGATCCTCGACGGTCACGACGGTGACGACGTCGCGCTGATCAGCCGGGGCCGACCGACGACCTACGCCGTCCTCGTCCAGCAGGTCGCCGCTGCTCGTGGCGGTCTGGTTCAGCGTGAGATCACCGCCGGCGACCGCGTGGCCCTGCTGTGCGGCAACAACCGCCAGTTCGTCGTGAGCTATCTGGCCATCGTGGGCATCGGCGCTGTCGCCGTTCCGCTCAACCCGGGGAGCCCGCCCGCCGAGCTCGAGCGCGAGCTGACGTCGGCTGGCGTCGTCGCCGCGGTCGTCGACGCGACAGCCGCGAGCGTGTGGCGCCGGCTGGACACGTCGAACGTGCCGGGCCTTCGGCTCGTCGTCGGGCCCGACTCGGCATCAGCCACCCGCGTCGCCGAGGGCGCGGTGCCGTTCGACGAGCTGCTGGCGTCGAAACCGATCGACGCCGTCGAGGTCGATCCGTCGACGCTGGCCGTGCTCATCTTCACGAGCGGCACGGCCGGATCTCCGAAGGCGGCGATGCTCAGCCACGGCAACCTGCTGGCCAACATCGAGCAGGCGCGTTCGTCCGGCAACCGCTTCAACCCCGACGACGTCGTCTTCGCGGTGCTGCCGCTGTTCCACATCTTCGGCCTCAACGTCGTGCTCGGGGGCGCGTTGCACGAGGGTGCCACCGTCCTTCTCGTCCAGCGGTTCGATCCCGGCACCGCGATCGAATCGATCGTCGCCCGCGGTGTCACCGTCATCCCGGGCGTTCCCACCATGTGGAGCGCGTGGTCGCAGTTGGACGGCGTCGACGACCAGGCGTTCGCCAAGGTGCGCCTCGCCATCTCCGGCGCGTCGCGGCTGTCCGTCGACGTCGCCCGCGAGATGCTCAACCGCTTCGGCGTCGTCATCGCAGAGGGCTACGGCCTCACGGAGGCCGCACCGGCCGTCACCGGCTCGGTCGGGCACGAACCCCGCTTCGGTTCCATCGGCAAGGTGCTCGACGGCGTCGAGGTGAAGCTCGTCGACGAGGAGGGCGACGAGCCCGAGATCGGCGAAGCGGGCGAGATCTGGGTTCGTGGCGACAACGTGTTCGCCGGGTACCTCGACGACGAGGAGGCCACGGCGAGGGTGCTCACGCCCGACGGCTGGCTGCGCACCGGTGACATTGCGGTGTGCGACGAGGACGGCTGGCTCTACCTCGTCGACCGGGCGAAGGATCTCGTGATCGTGTCGGGCTTCAACGTCTATCCCGTCGAGGTCGAGGACGTGCTGCTGTTGCACCCCGCCGTCGCCGAGGCGGGCGTCATCGGCGTGCCCCATCCCCACACCGGCGAGGCCGTGAAGGCGTTCGTCGTGACGAAGGCGGGGATGGAGATCGACGAGGACGCCCTCATCGATCACGCCGCCGACCACCTGGCGCGCTACAAGTGCCCGTCGAAGATCCTCTTCGTCGACCAACTGCCACGCAATCCCGCCGGCAAGCTGATCCGCCGGAGCCTCGACTCAGGACTCGAGCGGACAGGTCGACTCTGAGCTGCGACACGATTTCGTGTCGGCTGCTCCGCAGCCGAAACAACGCACCGCAATGATTGGTCGGCTCGCCTATCGGCTCGCCGACTCACTGCTTTTGTGAAAGCGTGCACGAGCGCCGTACCCTTGTGGTCATGGCGCAGTCGCGCAGACGGATCCCAGAGGCGAGCGTCATTCGCCTTCCGGTGTACCTGCGCATCCTGATCGAGCAGTTCGAGCAGCAGGTCGACAACATCTCGTCCGAGCGGCTGGCCGAGCTGGCCGGTGTCAATGCGGCGAAGGTGCGCAAGGACCTCAGCTACCTCGGCAGCTACGGGACGCGCGGGGTCGGCTACGAGGCCGAGTACCTGATCTACCAGATCCGTCGTGAGCTCGGACTGACGCACGACTGGCCCGTCGTCATCGTCGGCGCCGGAAACCTCGGCCAGGCGCTCGCCGGCTACGGCGGGTTCAGCGAGCGCGGCTTCCACGTCGCAGGCATCGTCGACGTCGACGACAACAAGATCGGTTCGGTCATCGCCGGCATCAGGATCCGTGCGCTCGACGAGCTCGCCAAGATCGTCAGCGGTCACGAGGTGGTCATCGGCGTCGTCGCCACGCCGGCCGATGCTGCGCAGGACGCCGCTGATCGGCTCATCGCGGCCGGCATCACGAGCATCTTGAACTTCGCCCCTGCGGTGCTCTCGGTGCCCGCCAGCGTGGTCGTGCGCAAGGTCGACCTGGCCACCGAGCTGCAGGTTCTCAGTTACTACGAGCAGCGCCGGTTGACGGCGTTGCATTCGGTACCCACTGGTTCGACCAGGGGTGCGAGCGCATAAGGTTAGAGGTCGAGATGTCCATCGTCGTCGTCGGAGTGAACCACCGCACCGGGCCGCTGTCGGTGCTCGAGCGCGTGGCCGTCCCGGTCGACGACGTCGGCAAGGCCGTCGCCACGCTCGTCGGCCGCGACACGATTCGCGAGGTCGTCGTGCTGAGCACGTGCAACCGCACCGAGATCTACGCCGTCGCCGAGAAGTTCCACGGCGCCTACGCAGATCTCTGCTCGTGGTTGTGCGCGGTGGGCGACATCCACCCCGACGACCTCAACCCGCACCTCTACACCCAGCACGACGATGCTGCGGTCAACCACCTCTTCTCCGTCGCCGCCGGGCTCGAGTCGGCCGTGCTCGGCGAGAGCGAGATCCTCGGACAAGTCCGCGAGGCGTGGACGATCGCAGCGGCGCACGGTGGTGCCGGGGCGACGCTGAACCAGTTGTTCCGCCATGCGGTGCGGGTCGGCAAGCGGGCCCGTTCCCAGACGGCCATCGGACGTCACACGGCGTCGGTGAGCCACGCCGCAGTCGACATGATCGCCGAGTCCGTCGATCGCCTCGCCGATCAGCGCGTGCTCGTCGTCGGTGCCGGGCTGATGGGCGAGCGGCTCGCCAAGGCGTTCGCCGATCGCGGTGTCTCGCACCTCCACGTCGTCAACCGTGACCCAGACCGGGCACGCCGCCTCGCGGCATCCGTCGGCGCGACGTCGTCGGGTCTGGATCAGTTCGAGACGTCACTCGCCGATGCCGACGTCGTCGTGGCGTGCACGGGAGCGGCGACGCCGTTGATCACGCCCGACACCGTCGGGACGCGCGTCGGCGTCAGGCCGCTCCACATCGTCGACATCGCCGTGCCCCGCGACGTCGACGTTGCCGTTGGCCGGCTGCCCGGCGTCACCGTCGTGGACCTCGACGACCTGCGTGACTGGGCCGACCGGGGTCTCAGCAGCCGCGCCGCCGAGGCCGACGGGGTTCGATCCATCGTCACCGAAGAGGTCGACGCGTTCCAGCTCGACACGCGTGGTCGCCAGGCTGCGCCGCTCGTCGCCGCGTTGCGTCAGCGCGCCGAGTCGCTCGCCGAGGACGAGATGGCGCGCTACTCGTCCCGCCTCGCCACGATGAGCGACGAGGACCGCCGCATCGCGGAGGCGCTCGTGCGTGGACTCGTCGCCAAGTTCCTGCACGAGCCGTCGGTGCGCCTGAGCCAAGGTGCCGGCTCGCCTCGTGGCGAGCGCAACGCCGCCGCAGTGCGCGACCTGTTCGACCTCGACTGATGTCCTCCGGCGGTCCCCTGCGTCTTGCCACCCGGCGGAGCGCGCAGGCGAGGACCCAGGCGAGCGTCGTCGCCGACGCCATCTCGTCGGCGGCCGGCGTCGAAACTGAGCTCGTCTTCGTCGATACGGGCGGCGACCGCGACACGACGTCGCCGATCCACGAGATCGGCGGTCAGGGCATCTTCGCCAAGGAGGTGCAGTTCGCTGTTCTCGACGGTCGGGCGGACTGCGCCGTGCACTCGGCCAAGGATCTCCCCACCGTGGTGACCGCCGGGCTACGCATCGGTGCGCTGTGTGCACGCCGTGACGCCGCCGACGCGCTCGTCGGCGCGTCGCTCGCCGACCTGGAACAGGGCGCCACGGTGGCGACGGGTTCGGTGCGGCGACGTGCGCAGTTGCGGCGCAGGCGGCCCGACCTGACGTTTGTCGAGCTGCGCGGCAACATCGCCACGCGCCTCGATCGCATCCCTCCTGACGGAGCGATCGTGATGGCCGTCGCCGCACTGGAGGTGCTCGATCTCACCGAGCGCGTCGCCGAACGGCTCGATCCGGGTGAGTTCGTGCCCGCACCCGGCCAGGGATGCGTCGCAGTCGAACATCGCGAGGACGACGAGGTGGTCGCCGAGTTGCTCGCCCAGGTCGACGACGCCGCCACGCGTCACGCCGTCACCGTCGAGCGGGCGTTCCTCGCACAGCTCGGGAGCGGATGCTCGCTGCCGGCCGGTGCCTATGTCGACGACGCCGTGTTCCACTCGTTCCTCAGCGACGACGCGATGCTGGTCGTCGACCAGCGCCGCACCGTGCTGGCGCTCGGTGATGCCGATCCGGCAACGGCGCGAGACGTCGCGCGTGCGGCTTTTCAGGCCATCGGAGGGCGATGAGCCGGCCCCTCGATGGCGTCACCGTTGTGGTCACCCGCGAGCGTCCGGGCACGCTCGCGTCGCAGCTGCGCGAGGCAGGCGCCGACGTCGTGCACGTGCCACTCATCGAGAGACGCCCGACGGTCGACGGCCCGGACGTGCTCGCTGCGGCGCTCGCTGGGCTGGGTGGCGGCGACTGGCTCGTCGTCACGTCGCCCGCCGGAGCGAGAGCCGTGTTCGAGTCCGTCGACGAGCTCGGCGACGTGTCCATCGCCTGCGTCGGTGAGGCAACGGCGGACGCGGTGCGAACCAATGGTCGAGACGTCGCGCTGGTTCCGCGAGTGGCGCAGCTCGACGGATTGCTCGACGAGTTTCCCTCCGGGACCGGACAGGTCCTCCTGGCGCGCGCCGACATCGCCGACCCGCGGCTCGTCACGGGACTCGAAGCGCTCGGTTGGGCCGTCGACGACGTCGTCGCCTACGCGACGGTCGAACGCGCGCCGTCGGCTGACGAGGTGGACCGTGCCGTGCGGGGGGACGTCGTCACGCTCGCCAGCGGTTCGGCGGCGCGGGCGTGGGCGCGAGCGGTCGGCGCCGGCGCTTCGCCGGCGATCGTCAGCATCGGGCCGTCCACCACGTCTCAGGCGCAGCGCAGCGGGTTGCGCGTCACGGCCACGGCGACCGACCAATCCGTCGATGGCATCGTTGCCGCCGTCGTCGACGCCGTGACGGCGGCGGGATCGGCGTCGGCATGACGAGGCCACGCGTCGTCGTGATCGGCGCCGGCTTCGGCGGCATCGCCGCAGCGCACGAGCTCGCCCGCGATCCCGTCGACATCACCATCGTTGATCGCAACAACTTCCACACGTTCCAGCCGCTGCTGTACCAGGTGGCGACGGCCGGGCTGAACAGTGCCGACGTCGCGTTCCCCGTGCGGGCGATCTTCCGCCGGCAACCCAACGTGACGTTCCGGAAGGCATCGGTGCGGGGCGTCGACTGGGAGCGCGCCACGCTCGCCGTGGACGAGGGCAGCGACATCGGTTTCGACCACCTCGTCGTGGCTGCGGGCGCGACGACCAACACGTTCGGCATCGACGGTGCCGAGCACGCGCTCCCGCTCTATTCGCTGCGTGACGCCGTTGCGCTGCGCAACCACGTGCTGTCGCAGTTCGAGCTCGCGGCGTCGCAGCCGGATGCGGTCGTCGACGGGCAGCTGACGTTCGTGGTGGTCGGTGGCGGCCCGACGGGTGTCGAGGTGGCGGGCGCACTCGTCGAGCTGTTCGACCAGGTGCTGCGCAAGGACTTCCGCTCGCTCGACATGTCGCGGGCCGTCGTCGTGCTCGTCGAGATGCGCGATGACCTGCTCGGCTCGTTCCACCCTCCCTCGCGGCGCCACGCCCGAGAAACGCTCGCCTCGCGCGGGGTGGACGTACGCACGGGAGCGGTGGTCGACCGCATCACACCCGCTGCGCTGCATCTTCGCTCGGGTGCCGTCATCGCCACCGAGACGGTCATCTGGGCAGCCGGGGTGAAGGCCGACTCGCTGGCCTCGGTGCTGGGGGTCGAGGTGGGGGCCGGCGGCCGCATCGTCGTCGGATCCGACCTCACGATCCCCGGCCACACCGGGGCGTACGCCGTCGGTGACATCGCAGAGATCCCCGGGCGCGACGGGCCGCTGCCACAGGTCGCCCAGGTGGCGATGCAGACGGGTCGTCATGCCGCCCGTCAGATCCGTGCGTCGCTCGAGGGCGCTTCACTGCGTCCGTTCAGGTACCGGGACAAGGGGACGATGGCGACGATCGGACGTCGAGCGGCCGTCACGGAGCTGCCGATCGGGCTGCGGCTGCGAGGCACGCTGGCATGGCTGGCGTGGCTCGGTCTCCACCTCGTCTACCTGGCCGGGTTCCGCAACCGGATCTCGGTGTTCCTCAACTGGGCGTGGAACTACATCACATGGGACCGGGGCCCACGCCTCATCCTCGACACGCCGCCAGCACACGGCGATGCGCCCAACGATGCGTCTGAGGATGCGGGCGAGCCGCCGACCGAGTCGCAACGGAATCGTTAGGCAGGCTTTACAGCAGCTGCTGTGAGCACCTACAGTTCCGGCCGTGATCGTCGTCACGGGCGCCAGCGGGTTCATCGGGAGCCGTCTCGTCGACGCGCTGCGTGCCGGAGGAACCGATGTCGTCGGTGTCGATCGGCGAGCCGCCGGCCACGATGGCGGGCGCCATCTCGTCACCGAGCTCAGCGCCCCGAACGATGCGGTGGTCGACGTGTTGCGACGCGCTGACGCTGTGGTGCATCTGGCGGGCAAGCCGGGCGTGCGAGACCGTACGGCCGACATCGACGCCCAGCGGCGCCGCGACAACGTGCTCGCCACGCGCGCAGTGCTGCAC
>JACDGA010000066.1 GCA_013815505.1 Acidimicrobiia bacterium | reverse complement strand
AACTGGCAGGTGATGCAGGGGCGAAGCTGCACACGGCCCGCAGCCGCAACGACCAGGTGGCGACGGATCTGCGGTTGTGGTGCAAGCGCGAGCTGCCGTCCGTCGCCGGCGACATCGACGCGCTACAGCGGGTGCTGCTCGATCGTGCCATCGACGCGGGCAATGCCTACCTGCCCGGATACACGCACCTGCAACGGGCACAGCCCGTGTTGCTCGCGCACCACCTGTTGGCCCACGGCTGGGCGCTGGCACGCGACGTCGAGCGCCTCCACGATGCGCTCGAGCGTCTCGACGTCTCGCCGCTGGGCGCCGGTGCGCTTGCCGGGACGTCGCTGCCGATCGATCCCGTCGCGACGGCCAACGATCTCGGGTTCGCCAGGGCGTTCGACAACTCACTCGACGCCGTCAGCGACCGGGACTTCGTCGCCGAGAGTCTGTTCGTGCTCACGCTCGTCGCCGTCCACCTCGCCCGCATCGGCGAGGAATGGGTGCTGTGGACGTCAGAGGAGTTCGGCTTCGCCTCGCTCGACGACGCCTATGCGACCGGGTCGTCGATGCTGCCCCAGAAGAAGAATCCCGACATCGCCGAGCTTGCGCGCGGCAAGAGCGGACGGATCATCGGCAACCTCACCGGATTGCTGGCCACGCTCAAGGGTCTGCCGCTCGCCTACAACCGCGACCTCCAAGAGGACAAGGAGCCGCTGTTCGACTCCGTGCGCCAGGTTCGGCTCGCGCTCGTGGCGGTCACCGGGATGATCGCCAGCGCCACGTTCAAGACCGCGGCGATGGCGACCGCCGCCGACGGCGAGTCGATGGCAGCGACCGACCTCGCCGAGTGGTTGGTGCGGCGCGGGAAACCGTTTCGCCAGGCGCACGCGCTGGTCGGCTCGCTGATCCGGGCGAGTGGGCGCGGGGGCGCGTCACTTCGCGACCTCGTCGCCGACCATCCCGATCTCGGTGAGGAGGCTGCAGGGCTCGTCGCGCCGGGCGTCGCCGTGGCCGCCCGCACGTCGCCCGGTGCCGCCGGACCGGTGGCGTTCGGTCGTCAGCGCCAGGCGTACGAGACGATGCTCATCCGCCAGCGCGAGCAGCTCGGCCGATGAGCGAGCCTCGCGAGCGAACCATCGTGACGGTGCGCCGCTGCGCAGCAGCGGAGCGGTCATTGGTGCACCGCCCGTTGTCGCTGTCGTTGGTTCACACGGCCATGGTGCACCAATGAGCGTGTACACGCACCGCGTCCGCGTCCGGTATGGCGAGTGCGACATGCAGGGCGTCGTCTTCAACGCCCACTACCTTGCCTATGCCGACGATGCCGTGGACACGTGGTTGCGCGACGTGTTGCCGAACGGGCTCTACGCCAGCGGCGGGACCGACGCCGGGTTCGACATGATGGCAAAGGCGACGTCGATCGTGTGGTCGTCGCCGTTGCGGTTCGGCGAGTTGGCCGACCTCGCCTGCGAGGTGACGCGTTGGGGTACCACGAGCTTTGACGTGACGATCACCGGCACGGTGACGTCGGCTCCTCGGTTCCTGATCGTCATCACCTACGTCAGCGTCGGTGCAGCTTCGCAGCGGCCCTGCCCTGTGCCCGACAACGTGCGTGCGGCGCTCGGCACGCCGTCACCGGCAAGGGGCACAGCGTCACCGGCGGGTCGCACGGTCACACCCCCGGCGTAGCTTCCACGGGCACCGACGTCTCCGTCTCCGTGCGTGCCCATCATCCGGGCCGCACCATTGCGAGGAGGGCCGAGATGAGCCCCAACAACCTGGTCATCGTGCGCGGGATCGTGCGTTCCGAGGCGACCATGCGCGAGCTGGCGTCCGGCGACACCGTGTGCCAGTTCGACGTGCGGGTCGAACCGGCCGACGGCGGCGGCGGTGCCGACGTTCCCGTGTCGTGGTTCGGCGCCCCCACGGCGCCCACCGTCGGCGAACCCGTCGTCGTCGTCGGCGAGGTGCGCCGGCGCTTCTACCGCGCCGGTGGTGCCACGCGCAGCAGCACCGACGTGCTCGCACGCCACGTCGTCGCCCAGCGCCGTCGAGCGAGGGTGGCAAGGGTGGTGGACGACGTGATCGATCAGATCCAGTTCAGCCAGTGACCGTGAGGATGCGCCGACGCGAGGTGTTGCACGTCTCGTTCGCCGCTGCGCCACCGCACGAGTGACAGCACGGTGGCGTCGACGAGGTCGGCGCGGTCGCTCACGGGCACGTCCGGGCCCACTGCGCTGGGCGACTCTGCATAGACCCACGAGAGGTCGCCGAGCGACTGTCCGAGCGTCTCGAGTGCCGCCACATAGCGCCGGCGTTGTTCGGCGTCGAGATAGTTCAACACCCACGTGTTGACGACCACCGGGTGGCCCTCGCCGGCCATCGTCGACACGAGGGCCGAGAGATCGTCGACAGCGTCGCCGGCACGCACGTCGGGCCGTAGTGCTCGCACGACGGCCGTCGCCGCGCGCAGCCGGTGGAAGCGCTCGGGCTGCTCGGGCCAGACGCACGCTTCGAGCCAACGGACCTGCGCTGGGTCGGCCAGGTCGACCGGCGTCCGATCGAGTCCGACGCGGGCGGCGATGGCCGGCATCGTGGTGGGGAGCGGTACGTCGCCCCGCAACGAGCAGGAGAGCTCGACGCCAGGGAGTTCGTCACCGCGACGGCCTTCTCCTAGAGCACCGTCGCCGGCGA
Organism: Acidimicrobiia bacterium; assembly: GCA_013815505.1. Lineage (GTDB taxonomy): Bacteria > Actinomycetota > Acidimicrobiia > Acidimicrobiales > Ilumatobacteraceae > JACDHN01. Next base: position 5,692 of record JACDGA010000066.1, on the reverse strand, counting down.
TCGTTGCGACGGGTTCGCCGTCGCGGACATAGGAGTAGCGATAGCGGTCGATGCCGAGGTTCAGACCTGCGCTCGTGCCGACGTCGACCATCGCCAGCGGGCCGACGCCCTCACGCTCGAGCATCCCGAACACGGGCAGTAGCAGCGCACAGCGCCCGACCTCGTTCGTCTGCACGGTGCGCGTGGCGATCAACTGGGACAGCTCGGCCTCGTGGTCGGCGCAGAACTCGAGGAACGCTGGCGCAGGATCGTCGCCGGCCGGATGTTCGGTGAGGTTCGGGTAATGGCGGGCAAGCGCGCTGTCGGGGTGATCCAGCACGAGCGCGTGAACGGCCGCCAGCAGCAGCACGGGGATGCGTTGCTCTGGTGGCGCGGCGAGCAGCAGGCGGTGGACGCGTCGGTGGTCGAGCGCCGTCTCGACGAGGCGCGAGTACAACGGCAGCCGGCCGTGGACGCTGCGCACCCAGCCCTGCAGGCGTTCGACGACGACGGCCTCGTCGTCGACCTCGCTCATGCGGAGGTCACCAGGAGCCCGAGCTGCTGCCGCCTCCGCCTCCGCCACCCCCGACGCTGCCACCCGAGAACCCGCCGCCCGAGAACCCGCCACCCGAGCCCGTGCTCACGGGCTCGTGGGATGCCTGGTGGAACGAGGGGCCCATCGCGTACACCATCATCGGGCCCGACGACTGGTACTCGGCAGGAGGGACGTTGGACGAGGCGAGGGCTCGCTGCCAGGCGTCGGCGGCACCGAGCGCGACCGCCCATGCGCTGTACTGGCGGATCAGGCCGTTTTCCCATGCCCACTCGACGTGGCGTCCCTCGCTCTGGTCGAGGAAGCGGCGGAACGACTCGGCGCGCAGGGTGAGCGCCGAACCGAGGGCGCTGCGTGAGGGCAGCAACGCCTTGTAGGCGATGTAGGCGGCGATCGCCGCCGCGAGCGCAGCGAACACGAGCCCTCCTGGCAGCGAACGGAAGAGCTGCAGCACGAATGACAGCGACGAGCCCAACAGGAACAGTGCGAAAATCCCGCCGCCGACGAGGGCACCCGCCGGGCGCGCCGAGCCGCCGCCGGACCCAGCTGCGCTGGGGGGACGTTTCCACCAACCCGAGTCCGCTAGCCGGGCGTTCTGCATCGTGCGGACGTCGTCCCAGGCGGTGGCGAACCGCTCGTCGTACTTGTCGAGCGTCAGTTGTTCCCTGCCGTTGAACGCCTCCGCGAGCACGCCGCGGGTTTCGCCGTCGGCCTGCTCGTACTTCGGTCCCTGGGCGAGGACGAGCTCGTCGTCGTCGTCGCCGTTGCGCGACATCGTGATGACGTCGTCGCCCGCCTGGGTGGAGAACCACGCGCCCACGCTGCGGTCGTCGGTCTGCTCGCGCAGCAGCAGCGCGGCCTCCCACGGGGTGATGGTCTTTGGCGGCACGAACTCGATCGTGGCGAGATCGGCGAGCCGGGCGTCGGACACCAACGTCGTCTCCACGCCGGGTGGAGGAAGCGCGCCGTCACCGAATGCCATGGACACGGCGTTCGCCGCGCCACCGGCAAACACCTCGTTGCGGCCGGCACGCTGCAGCGCGAAATACACCACGGCGGCCGTGGCGGCACCGGTGAGGGCCATCAGAAGCGCCGTGAGCAGCCGACGATCGGGTGCCTCGTCGGGCAGCGGTGGTGCGTCGAGCGTCGCCGGCGTGGTGGTGGCGGTGATGTCGCCAGTGATGAGGATCCCGTCACCACGCTCGAGGGGGGCGATCACGGTGCGCAGCGTCCCGTCGTCGGCCGGCGCCAGCTCGCAGGTGTTCTGGTCGAACTCGCTGCCGCCGAACGTGCATGTCGCGCCGTCGAGCTCGAAGCCGTTGACGACCACTTCGAAACGTTCCGTCTCGAACTGCTCGCCGGTGTAGATGACGTCGAGCTCGAGCCGCTCCGCCTCGATCCCTGCGGTCGGCTGGACGTAGCTGAGCTCATAGCGGTGCTGGCCGGTGATCGTGGTGTCGGGATCACCGATGCGGATGCGGGTGCTCTCGCCGGTGTTCACCACGTCGAGCGCATCGGGAGCGTCGGCCGATTCGGCGCGAACCTCGGTCGCCGCGCCGTAGCTGTTGGACACATTGAGCTGGAAGCCGTGACGGTCGTTCGTGCCGAAGTCCTGGTCGATCACCTGGTCGACGCGGATGCCGTCCGGATACTCCTCGCCGGCAGGCATGACGACATAGCGCTTCGCGTCGAATCGCTCCGGGCGCGATGGACTGCCGACTAAACCGACCAGCGCGAGCACCGCAGCCGCGACGACGACGAGTCCAACGATGAAATGGGCGGGAAACGAGGGCCGACGCACGGGCGCAGTCTTGCCGATGCGGCGCCGCAACGTACGTCCGGCGTCGTCACCATCGGATCTAGCCTTGCGGCATGCGACCCCACGGCCGATCGATCGCCGCGCTGGCGGTCTTCGTGGTGGTGACGGCGATCGCCACCGAACGTGCGAGCGCCGTCCCGCCGACGCCCTACCGGTCGATGGTGCCGAGCTACGTGGCGCTCGGTGACTCGTTCTCCTCCGGCGTCGGCACCCGCGCGTACCGGGACGACGGGTCGAACTGCCAACGGTCGGACGCTGCGTTTCCGGTGCTCGTTGCGGAGCGAGTCGGCGCCGAGCTCACGTTCGTGGCGTGCAACGGAGCCGACATCGACGACGTCGTCGGCGACCAGCTCGCCCAGCTCGACGGCGGCACTCGCCACGTCACCGTGACTGTCGGCGGCAACGATGCCGGCTTCTCGACAGTGCTGACCGACTGCGCCACACCGTGGTGGGCAGCGGACTGCGGTGGGCGCATCGACGGCGCACAGGCGTTCATCACCGATGTCCTTCCCGATCGGCTCGACGTGCTCTACGACGAGATGCGCCGGCTTGCTCCTCACGCCAACGTCGTGATCGTCGGCTATCCACGCCTGTTCATGGGCGAGGACTGCAACGCCGGTACGTGGTTCAGCCCTGGCGAGCAGCGCGACCTGAACGAGACCGCCGACCTCCTCGACGCGACGACCGAGGCAACGGCGACGTCGCACGGCTTCGACTTCGTCGACCCGCGCTCGGCGTTCACGGGACACGCCGTGTGCGACGACGAGGAGTGGGTCAACGGGCTCTCGGACCCGGTGAGCGAGTCCTTCCATCCGAACCCGGTCGGTCAGCGCGCATACGCCGATCTCGTCGACGACGTTGTCGGCTGAGGACCGTGTCAGCTGACGCCCGTGGCAGGATGAAACGGCACATGGACCTGCTCGACGACCTCACTGCCCGCGGGCTGATCCACGACTCGACCGATGGCCAGGCACTCGCCGCGCGCATCGCAACGGGGCCGACCTCGCTCTACATCGGCTTCGACCCGACGGCCGACTCGCTCCACGCCGGCCACCTCGTCGGGCAGCTGTTCATGCGGCGGTTCCAACGCGCCGGTCACCGGCCGTTCCCGCTCGCCGGTGGTGCGACGGGCATGATCGGCGACCCATCCGGTGTCAGCGACGAACGGAACCTGCTCGATCGCGAGACGCTCCGCCACAACGTCGAGCGCATCGAGGCCCAGCTGCGCCGATTGCTCGACTTCGAGCCGGGCCCGTGCCAGGCCGTCCTCGTCAACAACGCCGACTGGACCGCGCCGGCGACGCTGCTCGAGTTCCTCCGCGATGTCGGCAAGCACGCCTCGATCAACCAGATGCTCGCCAAGGACTCGGTCCGCACCCGGCTTGATGCCGGGGACGGCATGTCCTTCACGGAGTTCAGCTACTCACTGCTGCAAGCGAACGACTATTGGCACCTGCACCGCGAACATGGCGTCGAACTGCAGTCCGGCGCCTCGGATCAGTGGGGCAACATCGTCGCCGGCGTCGACCTCATCCGGCGTCGTGACGGCATCGCAGTGCACGGTCTCACACACCCGCTGATGACGACCCAGGGCGGGGCGAAGTTCGGGAAGTCCGCCGGCAACGCGGTCTGGCTCGATCCTGACCGCACGACGCCGTACCAGTTCTGGCAGTTCTGGATGCAGACCGACGACGACCTCATCGGCACGTACCAGCGGATGCTGTCGATGCGGCCGCTCGACGAGATCGAGGCCGAGCTCGTCGAGCATGCACAGGCGCCGGAACGTCGCACCCCACAGCGCGCCCTCGCCGGCGAGATGACCGACCTCGTGCACGGCCGCAGAGCAGCCGAAGACGCCGCCCAGGCAGCGGCAGTCCTGTTCGGCGGTGACCCGACAGATGCGGGGGAGGAGGCGATCGCCTTTGTCGCTGCCGAGGTGCCCTCGAGCCGCCGGTCGGGCGACACGATCGACGACGCGGCGGCACTCCTCGCCGAGACCGGCCTCGCGAGCTCGAAGTCCGAGGCCCGCCGGCTCGTTGACCAGGGCAGCGTGCGGGCCAACGGTCAGGTGCTGACATCGCTCGACGGCCTGCGAGACGTCACGCTGCTGCACGGTCGCTACCTGCTGCTGCGCAAGGGTCGCAGGCACCACCACCTCGTGGAGATTTTTTCAGGGTGAGGTTGACGCCTGTGACCAGGGTCGATAGTGTTCCAAGTCGCCCTGAACACCGGCTTCGCCGTGACAGGACACCGGCACCAACGCCCTCGCGGGTGCGTGCCGAGTGAGCTTCGGCTCCTTGAAAACGGAAGAGAAGACAAACGCCAGTGCGGGCAGTACGCGACGGTTTCCGTCGTGGAACTGCTTGTCAATTCAAAGTATATAGAAGTCGTCGGCTACCCGCCGGCGACAGCAAGGACGCTCACCCTCGTGCGGTAACACATCGAGGGAGGGCACTCTTGACAATCGCTCCTGTCCGACTCCGGTCGAGCAGGGCACAATTTTGTTGGAGAGTTTGATCCTGGCTCAGGACGAACGCTGGCGGCGTGCTTAATACATGCAAGTCGAACGTGGTTCATCCACTCTTCGGAGTGGAGAAGATCAAGTGGCGAACGGGTGCGTAACACGTGAGGAACCTGCCCTGGTCTCTGGAATAACTGATGGAAACATCTGCTAATACCGGATACCGTCATCACTCCGCATGGTGAGATGACGAAAGATTTATCGGACCGGGAGGGTCTCGCGGCCTATCAGCTTGTTGGTGAGGTAACGGCTCACCAAGGCATCGACGGGTAGCTGGTCTGAGAGGATGATCAGCCACACTGGGACTGAGACACGGCCCAGACTCCTACGGGAGGCAGCAGTAGGGAATATTGCACAATGGGCGCAAGCCTGATGCAGCAACGCCGCGTGCGGGAAGAAGGACCTAGGTTTGTAAACCGCTTTCAGCAGGGAAGAAAACAGACGGTACCTGTAGAAGAAGGTGCGGCCAACTACGTGCCAGCAGCCGCGGTGACACGTAGGCACCAAGCGTTGTCCGGATTTATTGGGCGTAAAGAGCTCGTAGGCGGTTCGGTAAGTCGGGTGTGAAAACTCTGGGCTCAACCCAGAGCGGCCACCCGATACTGCTGTGACTTGAGTACGGTAGGGGAGTGGGGAATTCCTGGTGTAGCGGTGGAATGCGCAGATATCAGGAGGAACACCGGTGGCGAAGGCGCCACTCTGGGCCGTTACTGACGCTGAGGAGCGAAAGCGTGGGGAGCAAACAGGATTAGATACCCTGGTAGTCCACGCCGTAAACGTTGGGCACTAGGTGTGGGTCTCAACCAACGAGATCCGCGCC
>JACDGA010000320.1 GCA_013815505.1 Acidimicrobiia bacterium | reverse complement strand
GACCGTGACTGCCCACGGGTGCCACGTTCGATGTTCAACGAGCCGATCCCCGCTCCCGCATTCAACGGCCCCTGCGGCTACCTCGGGTTCGGCGACGGGTACCCCGACGCCGTTGCCGAGGCGACCCGCCTCGGCTGGCCCGTCGTTCGCCTGCCGGGTCACCATCTCCTCCCCGTGGTCGCCCCCGACGTCGTGGCCGGGGCGCTGGTCGACCTGATCGCCCGCCTGTGACGGACGCCCCCGCCGGCACACGGGTGGCAATCGTCGCGCCAACCGCTGCCGGCAAGTCCGAGGTGGCGATGGCTGTCGCGACAGCCGTGCCCAGCGCCGAGATCGTCGCCGTCGACTCGATGCAGGTGTATGCCGGCATGGACATCGGCACCGCCAAGCCCACGGCCGCCGACCGCGCCGCAGTCGTCCACCACGGACTCGACCTGGTCGACCCGTCGGCGCGCTTCACGCTCGCCGACTACCTCGACGCGACTCGTCCTGTCATGTCCGGGGGCACGCAGCCGCTCGTCCTCGTCGCCGGCACCGGCCTCTACCTCAATGCGCTGCTCGACGGTCTCGAACCGCCGGGGGAGTGGCCCGACATCCGTGCCGAGCTCGAGCGGCGTGCCGACGACGACCTCGGTGCGCTCGCCCGGGAGCTGGCCGACGTCGACCCCACCGCGGCTCGACGCATCGAGCCCGGTAACCGGCGACGAATCGTGCGCGCGTTGGAGGTGTGCCTCGGCTCGGGCCGGCCGTTCTCGTCATTCGGACCGGGACTCGATCGCTACCCCACGAGCGACGTCGCGTTGGTGGGGCTGCGCTGGGATCGCAGTGCGCTCGCCGAGCGCATTGCCCGACGCGTCGATCAGATGATCGCCGCCGGGCTCGTTGACGAGGTGGCCGCACTGATCGAGCTCCACGGTGAGCTCTCGCCGACCGCCGGACAGGCGCTCGGCTACAAGGAGATCGTCGAACACCTCCGCGGTGGGACCACCCTCGACGACGCGGTCAAGCGAATCGTCGTGCGCACACGCCAGTTCGCCGTGCGCCAGGAGCGCTGGTATCGACGCGACCCGCGCATCCGCTGGATCGACGTGGACGCCGATCCCGTCGCGGCGGCTGCGCCGTCGGTCACGCAGGCCCTTATCGTGGCGCAGTGATGATGTCGCTCACGAAGCACCATGGCCTCGGCAACGACTTCCTGGTGCGCGTCGTGGTCGACCAGGCCGGGGACGACGGAGACGGCGAGGACGGAGAAGACGGGGAAGACGGAGAGGACGACGGCGAGTACGAAGACCTCGCCCGCCGACTGTGCAACCGGCGAACGGGCGTCGGTGCCGACGGACTCCTCGTCGCCGCCATTGGCGACGACTCGATCGTGATGACGCTCTACAACGCCGACGGCACACGGGCCGAGATGAGTGGCAACGGCATCCGCTGCCTCGCCCATGCCGTCGCGCGCCATCGTGGCGACCTCGAACCGCAGCGCATCGTCACCGATGCCGGCGAGCGCATGGTGACACTCGAGGAGACCGACGACCCCGACTGCGTACTGGCTGCGGTGGACATGGGCGAGATCGTCGATCTCGACGAGCCGGACGGCTGGTCGACGCTCGGCGTGCACCCGGGACGACCCGTCGCCCACCTCGGTCTCGGGAACCCGCACGCTGTCGTCGGCGTCGACGACGTCGGCGCCGTCGACCTCGAGTCGCTCGGCGCCCGCGTCCCGCATCTCAACTTGGAGATCGTGGAGCCGGGTCCCGGCGAGGACGCGATCCGGATGCGCGTCCACGAGCGAGGCGCCGGCATCACGGCCGCGTGCGGGACGGGCGCCGTCGCCTCGGCCGCGGCGGCACGTCGATGGGGCTTCGTCGCCCCGTCGGTCACCGACGTCACCGTGCACATGGACGGCGGCGACGCCACCGTCGTGCTCGACGAGCCGACGCCGGGCCGGGCGATGCTGATCGGGCCGTCGACGTTCGTGGCAGCGATCGAGGTCACCGCGACGTGAGCACGCCGTACAGCGAGGCGCTCGGTTCGAGCCTCATCGACCGCACGATCCGCGAGCGCATCGTGCTCGTCGGCGTCGGGCTCGGTGCCACCACCGACGACGAGCTGGAGGCGAGCCTCGACGAGCTGGCGTTGCTCGTCGACACCGCAGGAGCCGACGTGGTCGGCCGCCTGAGCCAGCACCGCGACGCGCCCGACTCGACATGGTTCGTCGGCAAGGGCAAGGCCCAGGAGTTGCACGAGCTGTGCCTCGCCGTCGATGCGGACACCGTCGTCTTCGACAACGATCTCTCGCCGGGCCAGCAGTTCCACCTCGAGAAGCTGCTCGGTCGCACCGCCATCGATCGCACCGCCGTGATCCTCGACATCTTCGCCCAGAACGCCCACACGCCCGAGGGTCGCACCCAGGTCGAGTTGGCGCTCTTGCGTTACCGCCTGCCGCGGCTCCGGCGCGGTGCCTCTGCCCGCCTCGACCAGCAGCGCGGCGGCGTCGGCACCCGCTTCGGTGGTGGCGAGACCCGCATCGAGGTCGACCGGCGGCGCATCATGCGCCGCATCGCCCGCCTCGAGCGCGACCTCGACACGCTCGCCGAGACCCGCGATCTGCAACGGCGCCAGCGAGCGCGCAGCGGCCTCACCGACGTGTCGATCGTCGGCTACACGAACGCCGGCAAGTCGAGCCTGCTCAACACGCTCACCGAGTCGGGGGTACTGACCGAGGACCGGCTGTTCGCCACGCTCGATCCCACGACGCGGCGACTCGATCTGCCCGGCGGCGAGCCGGTGCTCCTCACGGACACCGTCGGATTCGTCCGCCGGCTCCCACACGGCCTCGTCGAGGCGTTCAAGAGCACGCTCGAGGTCGCTGCTCGCGCCGACCACCTCGTCCACGTCGTCGACGCCTCGGCACCTGACCCTGAGGGTCAGATCGCCGCCGTCCACACCGTCCTGTCCGAGATCGGTGCGGCGTCGGTCCCGCAGCTGGTGGTGTTCAACAAGATCGACGTCGCGCCCGACGAGGCCGAGCGCCTGCTGATGTCGCACCCGGGGTCGGTCGCGATCAGCGCGGTCTCCGGTGAGGGCGTCGACGAGCTGCTGGTAACGCTCGCCGACCTCCTTCGCCGCGAGACCC
>JACDGA010000003.1 GCA_013815505.1 Acidimicrobiia bacterium | reverse complement strand
GTCGCGCCCGACGAGGCCGAGCGCCTGCTGATGTCGCACCCGGGGTCGGTCGCGATCAGCGCGGTCTCCGGTGAGGGCGTCGACGAGCTGCTGGTAACGCTCGCCGACCTCCTTCGCCGCGAGACCCGCCTCTACGATCTCGTCGTCCCGTACGCACGCGGCGACGTGCTCGCATCCGTGCATCGCGAGGGCGAGATCCTCTCCAACGACTCCCTCGAGGACGGCATGCACCTCAGTGCGCGCTTGTCAGAAGCGTCGGCGGGACGCCTGTCGGAGTTCGTCGTATGACCGCCGCCTGCGGCGGACCATCTGTTTCGTGCGAGGGAGTGAGCGCCAGCGAGCGAGCGGTCAACAGCGGCCTGCGTGGCCGGGGAACGCCATGACGGACGGGGTCACGTCGTGTGCGCGGTGCGAGCGAGGGAGCGCCAGCGAGCGAGCGGTTACCGACGGCCTGCGTGGCCGGGGAACGCCATGAATGGGTTCGTCCCGCCGCCCTATCCCTACGACCGGCTCGCTCGGTTCGCGCCGCTCGCCGACCGATTCGACGGTGGCCTCATCGACCTCTCCGTCGGCACGCCCACCGACGCCCCGCCCCTGGGCGTCGTCGAGGCGCTCGCGACGTCAGGCACCGAGCGCGGATATCCGCAGAGCATCGGCACGCCCGCGCTGCGCGAGAGCGCGAGCCGATGGATGGGCCGACGCTTCGGTGTCGAGGTGCCTGCGACGGACATCGGCGCGGTCATCGGGACCAAGGAGTTCGTCGGCACGCTGCCCCAGCTGCTGTCGCTTCGCACCCCGGACCGCGACACGGTGCTCTACCCGGCCATCTCGTACCCGACCTACGAGATGGGCGCGACGCTCGCCGGGTGTCGCGCGGTGGCGGTGCCCATCACCGACGGCGGTCTCGACCTCGGCGCGATCTCGGCCGATGACGCCGCGCGATCGCTCGTACTGTGGGCCAACTCCCCGTCGAACCCCACCGGCGCGCTCGACGACCTCGACGCCGTGGCCACATGGGGCAGGTCGCACGGCGTGCCCGTCGTGAGCGACGAGTGCTACGCCGAGTTCACGTGGCAGGGCCCGCCGCGCACCGTCCTGTCGAGCGGCAGCGACGGCGTGCTGGCGCTGCACTCGCTCTCGAAGCGATCCAACCTCGCCGGGATGCGGGTCGGCTTCTATGCCGGTGATCGTGACCTCGTGCACTACCTGCAGGAGGTGCGCAAGCACGTCGGGATGATGGTGCCGGGGCCTGCGCAGGCAGCGGGTGCCGCCGCACTCCACGACGACGACCACGTCGACGAGCAACGCGACCGCTACCGCCGCAGGCTCGAACGGCTGGCCTCGGTGTTGGCGGCGTGGTCGGGATGCGAGATCGGCATGCCCGACGGTGCGTTCTACCTGTGGTTCCGCGTCGGCGACGCGTGGGAGTTCACAGAGCGCCTGGCGCGCGAGGGAGGCGCACTCGTGAGCCCCGGCGAGTTCTACGGTGCCGCCGGTCGGGAGTACGTCCGCGTGGCGGCGGTGCGACCGGACGAAGCTGTGCAAGAGTTGGCGCGTCGACTGGGAGTGGATCGATGAGTACGAGTTCGAGAAGCAAGCTGCCGATCGTCGGCGTCATCGTCGCCCTCGTCGGCGTCGCCGCCGCCGCCGTGCTGTGGTTCCTTGCCTCCTCTCAGGTGGCCGACGCAGCGAAGTCGCTGGCGCCGGCGCCCGTCGACTGTGACACGGCCCTCGACTTCGAGGACGCCGGCACCTATCTCATCTATGCCGAGACGACGGGTGAGGTCGGCGAGCTGGACGGCGACTGCGCGAACGACGACCAGTCGTACGATGGTTCCGACACGAACCTCGACATCACGATGTTCGACAGCGACGAGAACGAGGTCGGGCTGCGCCGCGACAGCGACGGGCCGAGCTACGACGCCGGTGGCCGCAAGGGCGTGTTGCTCTACCGGGTGGAGATCGAGGAACCAGGCGAGTTCACGCTACGCGTGCAGGGCGACGACGCCGAGGTGGTCGCACGGGTCGGAAAGAACCCCAACGACGGTGCCGGCGTGTTGCGAATGGGCGCGATCGGGGCGCTGATCACCGGATTGCTGCTCGGCGCGCTGCTCATCCTGCTCGGCCGTCGCCGCGGCACCGGGGGCACGGCCGCCACGTCTGGTTGGCAGCCCGCGTACCAGCCCTACGGCGCGGCGCCGCCATATCAGCCAGGCCCGACGGGCCCGTCAGGGCCAGCGGGCCAACCCGCTCCGCCAGGTGGCGGCTGGCAGACACCACCGTCCGCACCGCCAGGGCAGCCGGGACAACCCGGTGGCGGCTGGGGCGAGCGTCCGCAGGAACCTCCGCCGCCGCCGCCGCCGTGGAACCCGCCGTCGCGCTGAGGCGGGCGCGCCGGCTCGGGCGTCAGATCCGGCGCATCACCGTGACGGCGCGACCGAAGATCTCGACCTCGTCGTCGGCGAAGACCATCGGCGACAGCGCGTCGTTGGCCGGCACGAGCACGACATTGCCGCCCTCCCGCCGGTACGTCTTGACAGTCGCCTCGCCGCCCGGAATGCCGGCGATGACGATGTCACCGTTCTCTGCCGTGTCCTGCTGCTTGGCGACGATGTAGTCGCCGTCGAAGATGCCGACGCCGATCATCGAGTCGCCGCGGACGCGCAGCATGAACAGCTCGCCCTCGCCGGTGAAGTCCACCGGCACCGGCAGCAGCTCTTCGACGTTCTCCTCTGCAAGCACGTCCGTCCCGGCGGCGACGTCACCGACGAGCGGGACGTGACGGACGGGGCGCCGCTCCATCACGACACCGGAGTTGGAGTCCCACCGCACCTCGATGGCGCGCGGCTTGGTTGGGTCGCGGCGCAGGTGACCGAGGCGCTCGAGCGTGTTGAGGTGGCTGTGCACGGTGGACGGGGACGTGAGTCCGACCGCCTCGCCGATCTCGCGCACGGACGGTGGGTACCCGTGATCGCGCATCTGGAGCTCGATGAAATCGAGGATCTCCCGTTGCCGAGCGGTGATCTTGGTGCTCATGACTGCATCGTACGGGCGTTCGAGGCCGACGTCAAACATCTGCGCGATCTGTCAGCCAGCAAGAAGTAGAAGCCAGGGACGACACGTCGCACGGAACGTGCCGAGGGAAGCGCCAGCGACGAGGCACACGAGGCGCGAGGAGAAAGCGCAGCGGACGACGAGCCCGCAAGGTGATTGACATCGAACAGCTGTTCCTCTACAGTGCGAACGCACGTTCCGGTACAGATGTTCGACATCCAGGAGTCCAACCCATGCGCACGAATCCTTCCTCCCAGGCTCAGGTCGCCACCTATCGGCGCCGGCGTCTGGGCGTGGCGGCGGTGGCGTCCTGCATCATGTCGTTCGCCGTCATCGGAGCGTGCAACGTGCTGGGCGCGGATCCCGGCGGCGGACCTGCCTCTGCCGCCGGGGTCCAGCCCGCCGTTGCGCCCGAGTCCGTCGTCGTGCGGCCGGGCGACACGCTGTGGTCGGTCGCCGAGCGTGTCTACGCACGCGAGCGTCGTGACGGCGCCGATGTGATGGCGTTCGCTGACTACGTCGACGCCCTCGTCGTCCGCAACGGCGGTGCGGCCGTTGCGCCCGGCGACGTCGTCGTGCTGCCCTGAACGCTGCGGCGAGAGCAGCGCGGTCGCCTACCCTCCGGGGTGTGCACTGCCCGATGTGTCGAGCCGAGGACACCAAGGTGGTCGACTCGCGCCTCGCCGAGGACGGCGGCGCCGTGCGTCGTCGCCGCCGCTGCGAGGCCTGCTCGTACCGGTTCACGACGTTCGAGCGGATCGATCACGTCCCCCTCGCCGTCGTCAAGTCCGACGGGATCCGTCAACCGTTCGACCGTGCCAAGGTCATCGCCGGTGTCGAGGCGGCGACGAAGGGCCGCCCCGTCGAGGCCGCGGCCGTCGAGGCGCTCGCCGAGGCGGTGGAGGCAGCTGCCCGCAGCGAGGCGTCGCGCAGTGAGGCTTCGCGCGGAGAGGCAGCAGGGGCGGTGACGTCGAGCTTCGTCGGCCGCGCCGTGCTCGACCGGCTCGGCGCGCTCGACGAGATCGCCTACCTGCGCTTCGCGAGCGTGTACAAGGACTTCGACGCCGCCGCCGACTTCCACCGCGAGCTGGAGCTGTTGGAGAAGCTCAGCGCCGGACGGTCCAGCGAGTGAACACGTAGCCCTCATCGTCCACCAGCACGTGGGCGAGGTCGAGCGCCCGCAGCGACACCGCGGTCCCGCCGGACAGGCGAGCGGCCGCGCCACCGACGACCATCGGCGCGATCGTGACGTTGAACTCGTCGACGAGGTCGGCGTCGACAATTTGGGCGTTGAGGTTCGGCCCGCCCTCGACTTGCACGACCGAGACCGGCTCGCCGAGGTACGAGGCGAGCGCCCCGATCGCCGCCCCGAGGTCGACTCGCCCATCGCCGATGCGCAGCGTCGGCACCTCCGGCGGCGTCGACGCGCCCTCAGGTACGACCAGGAACCCCGCCCCCGACGCGAACAGCGACGAGTCGATGTCGATCGCGCCGGTTGCGGTGACGACACCGATGCGCTGGCCCGGTTTGCTGGGCCGCCCATAACCCTCTGCGCGCACCGTCCCGGCGCCGACGAGGACGACGTCCGCCGCTGCCCTCGTTGCCATGAGCACGGCGGAGTCGTTGCGGTTGCCGAGCGAGCTCGACCTGCCGTCGACGGTGACAGCGCCGTCGAGCGTGGCGATCATCGTCACCATCACCCACGGGCGCGACGCCGGAGGTGCCCGTGTGACGCCGCCGTACGCCTCGTCGACGTCGACGTCGACCGCAGGTTCGGGGTGGACGCGGCGCATCGTCCTGCCCATGGTCATAGGCGGATCATCGCGCGGCACGCGCACCATCGCGCCGAGATCGACGAATGCCACGGCATCCTTGTGACGTGATCGAGGTCGAATCGAGTGATGGTTTCCGTGGGCTCGGTCTGCGGCGTGAGCTCCTCGACGAGCTCGCTGCGCTCGGGTACGAGGAGCCGACCCCGGTGCAGCGCGAGACGATCCCTGCGCTGCTGGGTGGCAGTGACCTGATTGCCCAGGCCGCAACCGGGACGGGCAAGACCGCCGCCTTTGCGCTGCCGATCATCAACGCCCTCGACCGCAACGCCGCCGCGCCGGTCGCGCTCGTGCTCGTGCCGACGCGCGAGCTGGCGATGCAGGTGTCGGAGGCGTTCTTCAAGTACGGGCGCCTGCTCGACACGAAGGTCGTCCCGATCTACGGCGGCCAGCCGATCTTCCGCCAGCTGAAGGCGCTCGACCGAGGCGTCCACGTGGTGGTCGGCACGCCAGGGCGCGTCCTCGACCACATCGGGCGAGGATCGCTGCGGCTCGGCGAGATCAGCACAGTCGTGCTCGACGAGGCCGACGAGATGCTCGACATGGGCTTCGCCGACGACCTCGAATCCATCCTCGAGTCGGTTGAGGGCCCGCGCCAGACGGCGCTGTTCTCGGCGACGATGCCCTCTCGCATCGCCCGCATCGCCGCCAAGTACCTGAACGAGCCTGTTCGGATCACCGTCGACGGTCGTGGCGACCACAGCGACGGCTCGCTCGTGCGCCAGGCGGCGTACGTCGTGCAGCGCTCGCACAAGCCCGTCGCGCTCGCCCGGATCCTCGACGTCGAGTCGCCCACCGCGGCGCTCGTGTTCTGCCGCACGCGCAACGAGGTCGACCTGCTGACCGAGACGATGAACGGTCGTGGCTACCGCGCTGAGGCCCTTCACGGCGGCATGGATCAGGCGCAGCGTGACCGCGTCATGGGACGTCTCCGTGACGGCACGGCCGAGCTGCTCATCGCCACGGACGTCGCTGCGCGCGGCCTCGACGTCGACGTCCTGACGCACGTCGTCAACTACGACGTGCCGTCCGACCCCGACAGCTACACGCACCGCATCGGGCGCGTCGGGCGAGCCGGCCGCCGGGGCGTCGCGATCACGCTGGTCGAGCCGCGTGAACGTCGTCTGCTGGGCAACATCGAGCGCCAGACGAAGCAGCAGGTGCCGCAGGAGCGGGTGCCCACTGTCGCCGACCTGCGCGCGAAGCAGATCGAGTCCACCGTCGAATCGGTTCGTGAGGCGATGGACTCCGAGGACCTCGACCAGTACTCACAGGTGCTCGACGCGCTCGACGGCGATGACCTGCGCACGATCGCGCTCGCCTCGATCCGCCTCGTCCACGAGGCGAGCGGCGCGACCGGCGAGGAACAAGAGATCCCCACCATCGAGGATCGCAGTGATCGCCGCAGCAACGACCGCTACGGCGAGCGAAAAAGTAGCGACCGCTACGGCGACCGTTCCCGCCGGGACGGTGATCGCCGCGACGGCGGAGCGCCGAAACGGGCACGAGGAGCGCCGGCGGGAGCGCCGCGCGGCGACGGCAGCACAGGGTTCGTGCATCTCAGCCTCGGTCGCGACGGTGGGATCCGCCCCGCCGACCTCGTCGGTGCCATCGCCAATGAGAGTGGTCTGTCGGGCCGCGAGATCGGGCCGATCCGGATCGCCGACCACTACTCAGTTGTCGGCGTCCCCGAGGCGTCCGTCGACGCCGTCATCTCGGCGATGGGTCGCACGGTCGTGCGCGGCAAACGCGTCAACGTGCGCCGCTTCGTCGAGAATCGCTGACACCCGGCGAGCGGGCGCGCCGACCTGGTGTTTTGCGTCGGGCTGTGGACAATTCGGCTGCCTTCCACACCTCATAACCCAAGAATTCACATGTTGCGCCCCTTCCTCCTCACAGGGCAGGGGCCCTACCGTGTGGGGGCGGTCCGGTTCGCGGTGCGGGGGCGCGGAAGAGGCCATCGAGGGGAGTCGATGTGGGGGTCGACCCCGAACCTGCGTCCGTCGCACCGCGGGCCGGAGATGTCCGAGCGTGGAACAACGATCCGAGATTGATGCTTGACAGCGACGTAGTTACAGTGGTGTAATCTGCAAGCCGCCACAACAGATTGTGCATTCACTCCGTGATTCGGTGAGGGTGACACAAGATGTTGTGTTTGTCACAGCCCGCGCCGTGTGTGCATCGGGGGGATCCGCTGCGAGAATGTACTCGTCGCTCCTCGACTCCACGACCGCCGTCACACCCTTAGAAGAGGATCGCAACCATGTCGTTGGCGCCAGCACGTCTCACCATCGGACTCCACCGTCTTTTCACCTCACCCGGCGTCGATCCGTACGACGAGGTCGAGTGGGACCTGCGCGACGCGCGCATCAGCAACTGGAAGGACGGCACCGTTGCGTTCGAGCAGACGGGTGTCGAGTTCCCGACCACGTGGTCGGCCAACGCCACCAACATCGTCTCCCAGAAGTACTTCCGTGGCACGCTCGGCATGCCCGAGCGAGAGCACTCGCTGCGCCAGGTCATCGACCGTGTCGCCGACACCATCACCACGTGGGGCAGCGAGGGCGGGTACTTCGCCGACGACGACGAGGCAGAGGCGTTTCGCGCCGAGCTGAAGTTCATCCTCGTCACGCAACGGGCGGCGTTCAACAGCCCCGTGTGGTTCAACATCGGCGTCAAGGGCGTGCCCCAGCAGGCGAGCGCCTGCTTCATCCTGTCCGTCGACGACAGGATGGACTCGATCCTCAACTGGTACCGCGAGGAGGGCATCATCTTCAAGGGCGGCTCCGGTGCCGGCGTCAACCTTTCGAAGATCCGTTCCAGCGCCGAGCTCCTCGAGGGTGGCGGCACGGCCTCGGGTCCGGTCAGCTTCATGCGCGGCGCCGATGCGTCGGCGGGCACCATCAAGTCCGGCGGCAAGACGCGCCGAGCGGCGAAGATGGTCATCCTCGACGTCGGCCACCCCGACATCGAAGAGTTCGTCTGGTGCAAGGTCAAAGAGGAGCGCAAGGCACGGGTCCTGCGCGACAACGGGTTCGACATGGACCTCGACGGCGCCGACTCGTACTCGATCCAGTACCAGAACGCCAACAACTCGGTGCGGGTCACCGACGAGTTCATGGAAGCGGTGCGCGACGACGCCGAGTGGGGCCTCACGGCCGTCACCGACGGCACGGTGATGCGCACGGTGCGGGCGCGCGAGCTGTGGCGCCAGATCGCAGAGGCGGCGTGGGAGTGCGCCGACCCCGGGCTGCAGTTCGACACCACGATCAACCGCTGGCACACGGCCCACGCCACGGGCCGCATCAACGCCAGCAACCCGTGCAGCGAGTACATGCACCTCGACGACTCAGCTTGCAACCTGGCGTCGATCAACCTGCTCAAGTACCTCGACGACGAGGCCGGCTTCGACGTCGACGCCTACCGCCACACCGTCGAGGTGATGTTCACCGCCCAGGAGATCCTCGTCGGGCGCGCCGACTACCCGACGCCGTCAATCGGCGAGACGAGCCGGCGCTTCCGTCAGCTCGGGCTCGGCTACGCCAACCTCGGTGCGCTGCTGATGGCGCTCGGCTACCCGTACGACTCCGATGCGGGGCGCGAGTGGGCGGCAGCGCTGACGTCGCTGATGACCGGTCACGCCTACGCCACGAGCGCCCGCACGGCGAGCCGCATGGGTCCGTTCGCCGGCTACGCCGAGAACGAGGAGCACATGCTCGCCGTGCTGCGCATGCACCGCGACGCGCACGAAGAGCTCGCCGCGTCCGATGTGGTGCCCACCGAGCTGACCGCTGCCGCTCGCGAGGCATGGGACGTCGCCGTGCGTGACGGCGAGGAGTTCGGAGTGCGCAACTCGCAGGCCACCGTCCTCGCACCCACCGGCACCATCGGGCTGATGATGGACTGCGACACCACCGGCATCGAGCCCGACCTGGGGCTCGTGAAGATGAAGAAGCTCGTCGGTGGCGGCACGATGTCGATCGTCAACCGCACCGTGCCGCGTGCGCTCGCCCGGCTCGGCTACGGCGAGTCGCAGATCGGCGACATCGTCTCCTACATCGACGCCCACCACTCCATCGTCGGCGCACCGCACCTCACGCCCGAGCACCTCGCCGTGTTCGCCTGCTCGATGGGCGACAACACCATTCACTACGAGGGCCACGTGCGGATGATGGGGGCCGTGCAGCCGTTCATCTCGGGTGCGATCTCGAAGACCGTCAACATGCCGGAATCGGCAACGGTCGAGGACGTCGAGGCGCTGCACGAGCTGTCGTGGCAGCTCGGGCTCAAGGCCGTCGCGATCTACCGCGACAACTGCAAGGTCGGCCAGCCGCTGTCGGCGTCGAGGAAGGAGCCGTCCGCAGTGGCCGGTGACGGCGACACCACGGTCGCTGCCACCGAGCTCGTCGAGCGGGTGGTCGAGAAGATCGTCCACCGCCCGATCCGCCAGAAGCTGCCGCGCAGCCGCAAGGGTCGCACGTTCGAGTTTCGCGTCGCCGACTGCAAGGGATTCGCCACGATCGGCGAGTACGACGACGGTCAGCCCGGTGAGATCTTCCTCACCGTCTCGAAGCAGGGCTCGACGATGTCGGGCATCATGGACGCCTTCGCCAAGAGCATCAGCTACGGACTGCAGTACGGCGTGCCGCTGCGGGCGTTCGTCGAGGCGTTCACCAACATGCGCTTCGAGCCGGCGGGCATGACCGACGATCCCGACATCCGCTTCGCCACCTCGGTGATGGACTACCTCTTCCGCCGCCTGGCGCTCGAGTACTTGTCCTACGACGAGCGTGCCGAGCTCGGCATCTTCTCGATCGACGAGCGCATGCAGCCGACGCTGCCCGGCGTCGACGAGTCGGTCGAGCGCACGTCGACCGGTAGCGAGATGGCATCGGACCCGAAGTCGGTGCCCTCGGCCGACGAGCTCGTGCGCCAGATGGCCGACGGCTCGTTGCCGTCGACGCCGATGGACAACACGCCGGCCGCTGGCGTCATCCGCAACGCCGACGCACCGATGTGCATGCAGTGCGGCGTGCAGATGATCCGCGCCGGGTCGTGTCACGCATGCCCGAGCTGCGGCTCCACCAGCGGCTGCAGCTGACCCCCGTCGCTGGAGCTGGGTTCACGCCAGGAGCGTGCTGGGAACACTTGGTAGCATGAGCGGTAACACTTCGGGCAGCGGACGAACGGGGATTGCGAAGATGCGACGAATCGCGCGGTTGATGATGGTGCTGGCACTGGGCGCGGCAGTGCTCGGACAGGGACACGGGGCGGACGCCCGCCCGCGTGATCGGTACGTGTCGCTCGGTGACTCGTTCACCGCCGGGCCGCTGATTCCGGTGCAGGTCGAACCGCTCGGCTGCCTGAAGTCGAACCGCAACTATCCCAACCTGGTGAACGCGGCGCTCGGCTCGCTCAGGTTCCGCGACATCAGTTGCAGTGGCGCCAAGACCGACGACATGTTCGCGCCGCAGTCGGTCGAGGGCCCCGACAACCCGGCGCAGCTCTCTGCGCTCACCTCACGCACCACTGTCGTCACCCTCGGGATCGGTGGCAACGACATCGGCTTCACCGAGATCATCAAGAACTGCGCCACCCTCAACCCGTACACCACGCCGTGCCAGGACCGTTACGTCAACGGCGGCGTCGACGAGATCAGCAGGCGGATCAAGGCCACGGCGCCCAAGATCGCCAACGTGCTCAACGCGATCGAGCGACGCTCGCCCAACGCAAGGGTGTTCGTGGTCGGCTACCCACAGGTCCTGCCGGACAAGGGCCTCGGCTGCTGGCCGAGCCTGCCCATCGCCTACGACGACGTGCCCTACCTGCGGACGAAGGCGAAGGAGCTGAACGGGATGCTTCGGACGCAGGCGATCAACGCCGGCGTGGGATACGTCAACACGTACAGGCCGAGCGAGGGCCGCAGCGCCTGCGCGCTGCCGACAGTTCGGTGGGTCGAGCCGCTCGTGCCGGTCAACCCGGCAGCGCCCGTGCATCCCAACGCGCGCGGCATGGCGGGCATCGCCGGTGTCGTCAGCACGGCGGTCGCCTGAGCACGGCGGGCATCTGCAACACCACGCGCACGCCGAGCAGGCGGATGGGGCGGCCGGCGAGCTCGGTGCGGTCGAGCACGATGCGAGCCATGTGGCGAATCGCCGCCGGCTCGGTGGTCGGTTCGGGCAGCTTGGCGATCCGATTGCGGGTGAAGAACGTCGACGTTCGCACCTTGACGGCAACGTGCGTGACGGTCCGGCCCTGGGCCACGACGGATGCCGTGACGGCGTCTGCCAGCTCGTCGAGCGCCGTCTCGATGTCGTCGCGCTCGGTGAGGTCGTGCTCGAACGTTCGCTCCTTGCTGCGTCCGCGAGGGAGGTACGGCTCGTCCACGATCGGGGTGTCGTCGCCGCCGAGCCCGAGCACCTTCAGACTCGGGCCGATGCGGGGACCGAACCGCGCGGCGAGATCGTCGGCATCGGCTGTGGCGAGCTGCGCCACCGTGTGGATGCCGGCGACGGCCAGCCGGGCGGCGATCCGCTCGCCGATGCCCCAGATCTCGGTGACCGGCGCGTTGGCCTTGGTCTCCATCCATTGCCGGCGGGTGAGCCGGGCGATGCCACCCGGCTTCGCCGCTGCGGTCGCGGTCTTGGCGAGCAGCCGGGTGTCGCCGATGCCGACGGCGCACGAGAGCCCAGTCGCAGCGAGCACGCCGGCGCGCAGCTCGACGGCGAGCGACTCGGGGTCGTCGGTGCGGGCCCCGATGAACGCCTCGTCCCATCCCCAGACCTCGACGGTGACCGGGAACGAGCGCAGCGTGGCCATCACCTCTGCCGAGGCGGCGTCATAGGCGGGCCGGTCGGACGCGAGGAACACGGCGTCGGGGCAGCGACGAGCGGCGAGCCCGAGTGGCATGCCAGAGTGCACGCCCGCGGCTCGCGCCTCATACGACGCCGTGGCGACGACCTGACGACGGCGCGACGGGTTGCCGTCGCCGCCGACGACGACCGGCTTGCCGGCCAGCTCGGGACGGCGTCGGATCTCCACCGCGGCGAGGAACTGGTCGACGTCGACGTGCAGCACCACCTCCGCGGCGTCGCGATCGTCCGCGACCATGCGCTCGACGCTACGCCGCGGCCGTGGTCGGCGCAGCGTGCGGCTGCGTCGACGAACTCCCGCGGCGTTGCGTGTTATCGCTGACATGGGTGATGGGGTGGCGTCGGTGAGCCCGGACTCGCCGCCCCGGCACCATCGGCGGGGGATCCCGTAGGCTGTTGCGATGGAACTGGCGCTGCTCGAGCGCCCGCTGATGCGTGGGTGGCTGCACACCGCCACCTTCATCGTCGCCATCCCTGCTGTCGTGCTGCTGCTGCTGTCCACCGATCATGCCACGGCCCGGGTCGCGGCGTCGCTCTACGGCGCCTCGCTGTTGCTCGTGTTCGGCACGTCGGCGGCGTACCACCGCCTCGCGCATTCGCCGAAGGCACGGGTCGTGATGGGGCGTCTCGACCGGTCGATGATCTACCTGCTCATCGTCGGCACCAACATCCCGCTCTGTCTCGTCGCGCTCCCGCCGGCGTGGGGGATCCCGCTGCTTGCGACGATGGGAGCGCTCGCCGCGTTCGGCATCGTCCTCACGTCGACCAACGTCGCGTGGGGACGAAAGATCGCCAGCGCGCTCTACCTCGTGCTCGGATGGTCGGTCCTCGTCGCCAGCCCTGCACTGATCGACCACCTCGACGGCCGCGAGCTGACGCTCGTGATCGCCGGCGGACTGCTGTACACCATCGGTTTTCCGGTGCTTGCGCTCAACCGTCCGGATCCGTGGCCGCGGACGTTCGGCTACCACGAGATCTGGCACGTGTTCACGGTGCTCGCTGCGGCGTCGCACTTCCTCGCCGTCGCCTCGATCGTCTCCTGAGCGCGCCTCAACCGGTGGAGGTGGCGACCCGCTCGGCGTCCCCGGCCGCCGGGGCTGCGCGGCGTCGCATCGTAGAGGCCGCGTCGCTGTCTTGGATGAGCGTGAACGCGCACACGGCGCCCAGCACAACGACGGCGACGCCGGCTGCAAAGCCTGCGTGGTAGCCGCCGAGCGTGCCGTCAGATCGGCTGAACATCTGCCAGATCGTCGCCAGCCCGGCCACGCCGAGCGCCGCAGCCACCTGGCGCTGCGTCGAGTAGATCGCCGACGCCCTGCCGGTGTCGGCGGGCGTGATGTTGGCGTACGTCGCCGCCTGCATCGGCACGAAGCTGAACGCCATGCCGAGCCCGCGAGCGAACATCACCGTTCGTACCCACCAGAGGTCGGTGCCGGCGTCGAACCAGAGGAACGGCAGCGTCGCAGCGGCCACGACGAGCAGCCCTGCGGTGATCAGCCGTCGCGGCCCGACGATCGGATAGAGCCGGCCGGCGACCTGGCTGGAGACCATGACGCCGAGTGCCTGCGGGAACGTCGCAAGACCGGACTCGAGCGCCGACAGTCCGCCGTAGTCCTGCAGGAACAGAGGCACGAGGAACAGCACGCCGGCGAAACTCCCGTACGTGAACGTGAGCACGATGTTGGCGTTGCGGAACATCCGCTCGCCGTAGAGCCGCAGGGCCAGGATCGGTTCTGCGCACCGCCGCTCCCACCACACGAGCACCACGAAGCTGACGAGACCGGCGACGAGCGGACCGAGCGCCCTTGGTTCGGTCCATCCGTTCTCGGCGCCCTCGGACAGACCGAACAGCAGCATCGCCAGCCCGGCACCAGAGGCGACGAACCCGACGACGTCGAAGCGGCCGGCCGTCGGCTCTCGGTGTTCACGCAGGAAGTACCAGCCGAAGACCATCGCAGCGGCGCCGACCGGGACGTTGACGTAAAAGATCCAGCGCCACGACGCTTCGGTCACGAGGTAACCGCCGACGACAGGTCCCAATGCGGGAGCGAGCACCGTCGGCACGATGAGCACCGTGGACGCTCGCGCTCGCTCGGCTGGTGGGAAGGCGCGGAACAGCATCGCCGTGCCGACCGGCGTGAGCATGCCGCCACCGACGCCCTGGAGCACCCGGAAGGTGATCAGTTGCGGCAGGCTGGTGGCGAGCCCACACAGCGCCGACGCCACCGTGAAGAGGAACAGCGCGAGCAGGAAGATGCGCTTCGTGCCGAAGCGGTCGCCGATCCAGCCCGACGCAGGGATCCACACTGCGAGCGAGACCAGGTAGCCGAGCACGATCCACTCGACGTCGGCGAGGTCGCTGCCGAGGTCGTCCGCCATCGTCTTGAGCGCGACGTTGACGATGGTCGTATCCATGATGTCGATGAACAGGCCGGCGACGAACACGGCCGCGACCACCCACTTGTAGGGCAGACGGTCACGCAACGCTCGGGGGGAGAGCACCGGGCGACCCTAGGTTGAGGAGGTGCGCCGCCCGAACATCGTGATGTTCGTCGCCGACGATCACGCCCGCCACTCCGTCGGCGCCTACGGATCGGTCGTCAATCGCACGCCACGGATCGACGAGATCGCCGAGCGCGGTGTCCGCTTCGACCGCTGCTACGTGACCAACTCGCTGTGCGCGCCGAGCAGGGCGTCGATCCTGACCGGCACGTACAGCCACGTCAACGGGGTCCGTGGGCTCCGCACGCACATCGATGCCGCGCAGCCGACGTTCGTCACCGAGCTCGGCGCCGCCGGGTACCACACGGCGATCGTCGGCAAGTGGCACATGGGTGATGGCGACGGGCACGATCCAGTCGGGTTCGAGCACTGGGACGTGCTCATCAATCAGGGCGAGTACTTCGATCCGACGTTCCTCTCGGCGCAGGGGCGGCGCACCGAGCCGGGGTACGCCACCGACGTGATCACGGATCTGGCGCTGCGCTGGCTCGACTCGCTCGACGGCGACGAGCCGTGGTGCGTGCTGATCTGGCACAAGGCCCCGCACCGACCGTGGGAACCGGACGCTGCGCACGCTGGGATGTACTCGCAGCCGATCCCGGTGCCCGACACGTTCGGCGACGACCTCGCGACCCGCAGCACGTCGGCGCGGCGGGCGGCGATGCGCATCGCCGAGCACCTGAACATCGAGGATCTGAAGGTGCCGGTGCCCGACGGCCTGTCATACGAGGACGAGGCACTGTGGAAGTACCAGCGCTACATGGAGGACTACCTCGCCTGCGTCGCGTCGATCGACGACAACGTCGGCCGTGTCATCGACTGGCTGCGGGCCCGCGAGATGTTCGACGACGCGGTGGTGGCCTACTCGTCCGACCAGGGGTTCTTCCTCGGCGACCACGGCTGGTTCGACAAGCGCTTCATGTACGAGGAGTCGCTGGCGATGCCACTCGTGGTGAGCTGTCCGCGGGCGATCGCGCCGGGTCAGGTGCACGACGGCATCGTGACGAACGTCGACTTCGCCCCGTCGCTGCTCGCCGCTGCCGGCGTCGAACCGCCAGAGCGGATGCAGGGACGCAGCTTCTGGGGCGACATCACCGACACGCCGGCCGCTGCACCGGCGGAGGGCATGTACTACCGCTACTGGGAACACGACGACGCCGTGCACAGGGCACCGGCGCACTACGGCTACCGCACCGACCGGTACAAGCTCATCTACTTCTACAACGACGGTCTCGGGATCGTCGGCAGCGGACCGTTCACGTATCCGCCGGAGTGGGAGCTGTATGACCTGCATCAAGACCCCGACGAGCTGCGCAACGTGCACCGCGATCCTGCGTACGCCGCCGTGCGCGACGAGATGACCCGGTCAATGTGGCTCGCCCAGGCTGCAGTTGGCGACGAGCCGCACCCCAGCCAGCCCGTGCCCGCCGGACTCGCCTGACCGCAACTGGAGGTAGCAGCCCGCGCGATAGCGCGAGAATCGACCTCCAGTTGGATGGAAACCGGTTCAGTTGGTGTCGGCGACGCGCCAGGTGCCGTTGGAGCGCAGCAGCTCGCCGAGGTCGCCGGGGCCGTTCTGCTCCGAGGACTGCGCCAGCTGCGACGCGATGGCGTGGGCGTACTCGGGACGCGCCACACTGCGGAAGATCCCGAACGGTGTCGGCGAGTGGTCGTTGTTGCTGAGCCGTGCCAGTGCGAACGCAAGGCTCGAATCGTCGCGCTCGGCGTCGTGGATGACGATCGCGTCCTCGCCGACATCGGCCACCTCGACGATGCGCAGCTGCCCGTCGGACCCCATCGTCACGCCGTGCTGCCCGTCGGCACCGAACCGGATCGGCTCGCCGTGGACGAGCTGGATCATGTTCTCGTCGCGGTTCTGACGCCGCACGATGTCGCTGAACTGACCGTCGTTGAACACGTTGCAGTTCTGGAAGATCTCCACGAACGCGGCACCACGATGATCGTGGGCGGCGCGGAACGTTTCCATCATGTGCTTGCGGTCGAGGTCGTACGTCCTGGCGACGAACGACGCCTCTGCGCCGAGCGCCACGCTCAGCGGGTTGAACGGCGGGTCGATGGAACCGAGCGGCGTGGACTTCGTGACCTTGCCGACCTCCGACGTGGGGGAGAACTGGCCCTTCGTCAGACCGTAGATGCGGTTGTTGAACAGCAGGATCGTGAGGTTGACGTTGCGACGTAGGGCGTGGATGAGGTGGTTGCCGCCGATCGACAGGCCGTCGCCGTCGCCGGTGATGACCCACACGTCGAGATCGGGGCGGGCGACGGCGACACCCGTGGCGATTGCCGGTGCACGGCCGTGGATCGAATGCACGCCGTACGTGTTCATGTAGTACGGGAAGCGGCTGGAGCAGCCGATGCCGGAGATGAACACTGTGTTCTCCGGCGCGACGCCGAGGTCGGGCATCAGCTGCTGGACGGCCTGGAGGATGCCGTAGTCGCCGCACCCCGGGCACCAGCGCACCTCCTGGTCGCTCGACCAGTCCTTCTTCGTCGTGAGGTTGACGGCGGTGTCACTCATTGTTGCGTCACTTCTTTCAGCGCGGTGTCGATGGCCGCTTCGATCTCGGCCAGCGTGAACGGCAGGCCCTGCATCTTCGTCAACGGTGTGGCGTCGACGAGGTACTCGGCGCGCACGATGCGCGACAGCTGTCCCATGTTCAGCTCGGGCACGACGATCCTGGCGTACCGCGCCAGGATGTCGCCGAGATCCTTCGGCAGCGGGCTGAGATGGGTGAGGTGGACCCATGCGACCTTGTTGCCGACGCGGCGGCGGCGCTGAACGGCACCGTCGATCGCCGCCCAGGTGGAGCCCCACCCGAGCACGCAGACGTCGGCGTCGGCGTCGCCCTGCACCACGGTTGGTGGCAGCTCGTCAGCGATGCGGGCGATCTTCTCGGCTCGCAGGTTCACCATGCGCTGGTGGTTGTCGGCGTCGTAGGAGATGTTGCCCGTGACATCGGCCTTCTCCAGCCCACCGATGCGATGCATCAGCTTCGGCGTGCCGGGGATCGCCCACGGACGGGCGAGCGTGTCGGGATCGCGCTGGAACGAGTAGAAGACGTCGTTGCCGTCGGCGTCGGTGCCGTTGAACTCGGTGGCGAACGGCACGGAGATGTCGGGCAGCGAGTCGACGTCGGGCAGCCGCCACGGCTCGGACCCGTTGGCGATGAAGCCGTCGGACAGCAGGATCACCGGCGTGCGGTACTTCAGCGCGATGCGAACCGCCTCGATCGCGGCCTCGAAGCAGTGGGTCGGCGAGTAGGCGGCGACGATGGGCAGCGGCGCCTCGCTGTGGCGCCCGTACATCGCGATGTTGAGATCGGCGGCCTCGGTCTTCGTCGGCAGACCGGTGGACGGACCGCCGCGCTGGATGTCGACGATCAGCAGCGGCAGCTCGACCGAGATCGCGAGTGACGTCGTTTCGCTCTTCAACGCGACGCCAGGTCCGCTCGTCGTGGTGACGCCGAGGTGTCCGGCGAACGCTGCGCCGAGCGCCATCCCGATGGCGGCGATCTCGTCCTCGGCCTGCACGGTGCGCACACCGAAGTGCTTGTGCTTCGACAGCTCGTGGAGGATGTCGGACGCCGGGGTGATGGGGTACGAGCCGAGTGTGACGGGCAGCTTGGCGAGCTGGCCGGCAGCGATGATCCCCCAGGCGAGCGCGGTGTTGCCGGTGACACTCGTGTACTCACCCGAGGGCAGCTGCGCCGGGCGCACCTCGTAGCGGTGGCCGACGGCCTCGGTGGTCTCGCCGAAGTTGTAGCCGGCGAGGAACGCCTCGCGGTTGGCGCCGGCGATGAGCTCGTCCTTGGCGAAACGACGGGCGATCCACTCGAGCGTCGACTCGGTCGGGCGCGTGTACATCCACGACACGAGACCGAGGGCGAAGAAGTTCTTCGATCGTTCGGCGTCTCGGGGCTTCACGCCGAGCGGCGCGGTTGCCTCTTTCGTGAGCGACGTCATCGGCACGGTGATGACCCGGTACTGGTCGACGCTGCCGTCCTGCAGCGGATTGGTGGCGTAGCCGGCCTTCTCGAGGTTGCGCTCGTCGAACGCGTCCTCGTTGACGATCAGCGTGCCGCCGCGTTCGAGGCGCCCGAGGTCGGCCTTGAGCGCCGCCGGGTTCATTGCCACGAGCACGTTGGGCTGGTCGCCGGGAGTCGTGATCTCGTGGTCGGAGATGTGCACCTGGAACGACGACACACCGTGCACCGTGCCGGCGGGGGCGCGGATCTCGGCCGGGAAGTCGGGGAACGTCGACAGGTCGTTGCCGTATGCGGCGCTGACCGAGGTGAACCGGTCACCAGTGAGCTGCATGCCGTCGCCGGAGTCCCCGGCGAACCTGATGACCAACCGGTGGAGCAGCGCCTCCTGCCCCTCCTCGGACTGGATGTCTGTCATCGGATCCCCCTACAGGACGAAGCAACCTCGTCGTCACTCCCTGTTCATCCACCGTACCGTCCAGGGCATCGTTCTTGACGGTTCGTACAGGTTCGTACAGCCGATCGGCAACACTGCGGCGATGCAGTTCGGCACGTTGGCGCACGCTTCGCGAGACGTCGCAGCGACGTCGAAGCGCTCGCAGAAGTCCGCCATCCTGGCCGTTGTGCTCGCCGACCTGGCGCCCGACGAGGTCGCGCCGGCGGTCGGGATGCTTGTCGGGGCTGTACGCCAGGGGAGGATCGGCGTCGGCTGGGCACAGCTGCGCGACCTCGACGTCGACGCCGCGCCGAACCCGTCACTCACGATCGGTGACGTGGACACGGCGATCGACGGGCTGGCCTCGATGTCGGGACCCGGGTCGACGGCTGCCCGGCGTGGACGGCTGCGTGCGGTGTGGGCGGCGGCTACCGAGGGGGAGCAGCGCTTCCTCTGGCAGGTGCTGGGTGGCGAGCTGCGCCAGGGTGCGCTCGAAGGCGTGATGGTGGATGCCGTCGCCAAAGCGGCAGGGGTTCCCGTCACTCGTGTGCGGCGGGCGGCGATGCTTGGCGGCGACCTCGGTGCGGCAGCGACGGCCGCCCTCGTCGGCGGGGTCTGCGCGCTGGACGACATCACTCTCACGCCGCTGCGGCCGGTGCTGCCGATGCTCGCCGGTTCCGCGACGGACGCCGCAGAGGCGACCCGGCTCACCGGGACGGCGTCGGTGGAGTGGAAGCTCGACGGGGCTCGGGTGCAGGTGCACCGAGCGGCGGGCGAGGTGCGGATCTTCACCCGCAACCTCAACGACGTCACCGACCGGCTCGACGATGTCGTGGCAGTGGTTCGGGCGTTCCCGGGCGGCGACCTCGTGCTCGACGGCGAGGTGCTCGGCGTCGACGACGCCGGTGCGCCGCGCCTGTTCCAGGACACGATCGGCGACTTCAGCGCAGGCGGCACGTCGCGACGTGCCGTCGGGCTCGGCGCGTTCTTCTTCGACGTCCTGTTCGCCGGTGTCGCGTCGGTCGTCGACGAGCCGCTGGTCGTGCGCCGCCAGCTCCTCGACGAGATCGTGCCGGAGCGGCATCGCATCCCGTCGCAGGTCACCGACGACGCCGCCGTCGCAGGCCAGGTGCTCGACGAGGCGATCGCCGCAGGGCACGAGGGGATCATGGTGAAGGCGATCGACTCCGTCTACGACGCCGGGCGGCGTGGCGGTTCATGGCGCAAGGTCAAGCCGGTGCACACGTTCGATCTCGTCGTGCTCGCTGCCGAGTGGGGCCACGGGCGACGGACGGGCTGGCTGTCGAACCTTCATCTCGGCGCCCGCGACCCGGTGGGTGGGTTCGTAATGGTCGGCAAGACGTTCAAGGGCCTCACCGACGAACTGCTGCGGTTCCAGACCGAGAGGTTCCAAGAGATCGAGGAGCGGCGTGACGAGCACACCGTCTTCGTCCGCCCGGAGATGGTCGTCGAGGTCGCCGTCGATGGCGTGCAACGCTCGCCGCGCTACCCGGGCGGCGTCGCCCTCCGCTTCGCGCGCGTCCGTCGCTATCGGCCCGACAAGCGCCCCGACGAGGCCGACACGATCGCCGACGTGCAGACGCTCGGACGCCACGAGTGACTTGTCAGGTGGTC
>JACDGA010000319.1 GCA_013815505.1 Acidimicrobiia bacterium | reverse complement strand
TCCCACATCGTGTCCGTGGCGGCGAAGCTCTCCGTCGTCGGACCGATGATCGACTCGATCTGGCTGCTGAACTCGCTCCCCGGCCACGAGTGGCCGCCGCCCTCGACGATCACGAACTCCGTGTCGGATCCCGCAGGGCAGTCCCACACCCGCCGGATGACGTCCTCCGCCATGCGGCGATCCTCGTACGACTCGTCACAGCCGTTGCGTGCGGCCCAGTCGACCATCGCCTGCGGGTACCCAGGGCCGGTGAGGTCGACGGGCGGCAGCGTGTTCGGCGGTGCCTGCGCGTCGCCGCCCGGCAGACGGCTGGCGTCGACGCCACCGTTGAACAGCAGGATCGGATCGGCCGTGCCGTGGATCGCGTAGACGGGCATCGGACGGTCGAGCGTCTCGCACGCCACGGTTGCGCCGGCGACTGGCGCCACGGCAGCGACGCGGTCGGGCAGCGCGCACGCGATCGCCGACGACATGAAGGCACCGTTCGACAAGCCCGTCGCGTAGACGCGTGACGTGTCGATGCAGAGATCGCGCTCGAGCCGGTCGAGTAGCTCGATCACGTAGGCGAGATCGTCGTTCGCCGCGGGATCGACGCCGGTGTCCCAACGCACGGGCTCCTGGGTGCCGTTCGGCAGGGCGACGACGAATCCTCGCTGCGCCGCGGCCGGCGCCATCTCACTCATCATCGTGTGGATCTGCGCGCCCTCGCTGAAGCCGTGGAAGTCGAGCACCAGCGGCATCGGCGTCTCGCCGTCGTGCGACTCGGGAACGGTGAGCAGGTACCAGCGCTCGGCGCCCCGCACCGACAGCTCGTTGCGCTGCCACTCGACGGCGCTCGCCGGCGACGTGCCGCAGCCTGCCGAAGGACGCGGCGCCGCATCCGCAGGGTTCGTCGGCGACGGCAGCGTCGACGGCGCCGCAGTGGTGGGCGGCACCACGGTCGTCGTCGGCGCAGTCGTCGCCGGCACCGTCGTCGCCTGCACCGTCGTCGCCGACACGGTCACGGTTGTCGGCGCGGCCGTCGTCGACGGTTCGTCGTCGTCGGTGCAGGCGCTTGCAGCGAGCACCGACAGTGCGGCGAACACGCCGACGAGGCGCCTCATGGTCGAACGGCTCCAGGTCCGCGT
The DNA here is from genome assembly GCA_013815505.1 of Acidimicrobiia bacterium. Lineage (GTDB taxonomy): Bacteria > Actinomycetota > Acidimicrobiia > Acidimicrobiales > Ilumatobacteraceae > JACDHN01. The sequence goes on along the minus strand of JACDGA010000319.1, from coordinate 2,027 downwards.
CAGGAGTTGGAGTACGTCGCGACGACGCGGTTCTGCTCGGTGATCGCGTCCGCGTACTGGTCGACGAACTCGCGCCGCGTCGGCGTGCCGTCCACCGCTCGATCGAGGGCGAACACCCAGAAGTAGTAGTGGTGCGTGCCGTGACCGGGAGGGGGCTGCGGACCTGCGTAGCCGGTCTCGCCGAACTCGTTGGGCCCGGGGCGTCCGATGGAGCCGTCGGCCGGGATCGTCGTCGTGTCGGGGGCGATGCCGTACAACGTCCAGTGGGTGAAGCCGTCGGCGAGCGGTGCGTCGGGGTCGTGACAGATCACGGCGAGCTCGACTGAGCCGTCGGGCACCCCGGAGATCTCCAGCACCGGCTGCTCGTTGCCCTTGTCATACGCGAACCGATCGTCGAGTCGGCCAGCGTCGCTGAAATCGGCACTCGAGATGGCGAGGTCCTTGATGTTCAGTCCCATGGACCGGAACGGTAGGCGAGGTGGTGCACGACGAGCCCATCGGGACCGTGGTCGGCTCCCTAGTGTTGCAACGTGAGACGGCGCCGCTATCACCGTCGGGTCGATTCCTCGGCGCTGACAGCGGTCCTTCCGGTGCTGATCATCACCCCGTTCTCGTTGATCGCGCTCTTCCTCATCTGGCTCCTCGTCCGCCTCATCGCCGACATCGGTTTCTGGTGGTTCGCACTCGCCTACCTCGTCGCGTCCCTGGCGCTGTTCGTGCGACCAATCCAGCTCGCGGTCCTGCCCCGCCTGCTCGGTGCTCGAATGCCCAACAGCGCCGAGGAATCGGTCATCCGGCCGCTTTGGAACTCCGTGACGCAGGCGAACCGCCTGCCACGCGGGCACTACGTGGTCAGGGTGCTGCCGTCCGACGAGCTCAACGCCTTCGCCTGCGGCGGTCACGTGATCGTCGTGACGACGTTCGCCCTCCACGAGCTCTCGCGGCGCGAGCTGACGGGCGTGCTCGCCCACGAGCTGAGCCACCACCTCGGTCTCCACACCGTGGCACTGACGATCGGGCACTGGCTCTCGATCCCCGTCGTCGTGCTCGCACGCGTCGGCGTCTTCCTGCAGAACGTCGCGACGGCGGCCAACGAGGCATTCACGCAGGGCTCGTTCGTCCTGCGCAACCTCAGCACCTTGCTGGCCGCGCTACTGCGCGTAGCGTCCTGGTTCTTCGTCGTCGGCCTCACGGCCGCCGACGCGCTCACCAACACGGTCGGACGATCGTCGGAGTACCAAGCCGATCGCCGCGCCGTGCGGATGGGTTTCGGGCGCGAGCTCGCCGGCGCGTTGCGGCGCGTGATCGCGCTCGGCGGTGGCCGACGCCCGATCTCGTGGCGAGCCCGGCTGGAGACGTCGCACCCGCCGGCCCGCACCAGGGCCGCACGGATCGAAGCGATGCTGCGCCACCCCAGCCGCTGACGCCAGACTGGGGTTCGTGCGGATGTCCGAGAACCCGTCGCTCGATGCCGGCGACTACCCGTTCCACCACACGGTCCGGGTGCGCTTCGCCGAGACGGACGCAATGGGCATCGTCCACCACAGCCGCTACCTGCCGTACCTCGAAGCGGCGCGGGTGGAGTTCCTGCGCGACGCCGGCCACCCCTACGACCGGCTGCGCGACGAGGGCGTCGACTTCGCCGTCGTCGAGGTATGGGTCGGCTATCGACGTCCCCTGCGCTTCGACGACCTCGTCGACGTCCACGTCCGAATCGGGGCCGTGACGAAGGCGACGTTCCAGGTCGCGTACCTGTTGACGATCCTCGCGCGAGAGGGAGGAATGCCCGTCGTCGCCGCCACAGCCGTCACAGTGCACGGCGCCGTCACCAGATCTGGCGCCGCCACACGACTCCCGGCGTGGATCACCGAGCTCGACGCCTGGACCTGACGACTCCCGCAACAGCGACGGAGTTGACGGGTCTGGCCGGTGCCGGTTCCCGTCGTCTCGTTCTGTCAGCACTTTTCGGGCCGATTACAGTTGCAACCTGATCGAACATGTGTACGATAGATTCATGGTCGAGACAG
>JACDGA010000318.1 GCA_013815505.1 Acidimicrobiia bacterium | reverse complement strand
ACGTGAGAACATGAGCGATGCTCGCGTCGTCGCGCTGCGCCGGTACGGGCTCGCCGGGCTGATCTTCCTCGTCGTCATCGTGGCAGCGGTGATGATCGGTCCGAGCGGTCCGCCGGCGTGGCGCGTGCCGCTGGCATTGCTCGACCGGCTGCCGCTCGTCGACATCAGTGCTGGTGTCAGCGACTCGCAATGGGCGGTGGTGTGGGAGATCCGCATGCCGCGGGTGATCCTCGGTGCGCTCGTCGGCTCGATGCTTGCCGTCGCAGGGGCGTCGTACCAGGGCGTGTTCCGCAACCCGCTCGTCGATCCGTACCTCCTCGGCGCAGCCGCCGGCGCAGGGCTCGGGGCCACGATCGTCCTCACCGTCGCAAGGTCGCAGACGAGCACGTGGCCGATCGATCCCGTCCCGACGGTGGCGTTCATCGGTGCGATCGTCACTGTGTTCGCGACGTACGCCGTCGGCGCCGCGTTCGGCAGGACGAGCAGCGTCACGCTCGTACTCGCCGGCATCGCCGTCGTGTCGATGGTGACGGCGGTGCAGACCTTCATCCTCCAGCGTCACAGCGACGTCGTGCGCGAGGTCTACTCGTGGATCCTCGGTCGCCTGCACACGGCGACGTGGGGCGATGTGCGGCTCGTGGCGCCATATGTCGTCGTGTCGGTCATCGTGCTGATGCTGCACCGCCGCCACCTCGACCTGCTGCGCGTCGGCGAGGACGAGGCGCAGGCGCTCGGCGGATCCGTCGCCCACGTGCGACTCGTCGTCGTCACGGCAGCGACGCTCGGCACGGCGGCCGTGGTCTCGGTCAGCGGGCTGATCGGTTTCGTCGGGGTGGTCGTGCCGCACGTGGTGCGGATGGTGACGGGGTCGAGCTACCGCAGCGTGATCCCTCTGTCCGTGCTCTACGGGGGTGCGTTCCTCGTCCTCGCCGACATCCCCGGCCGGATCCTCACCGATCCCGCCGAGACGCCGATCGGTGTCGTGACGGCGTTGCTGGGAGGCCCGTTCTTCGTCTACGTGCTGCGCACCCGACAGATCGCGACATGAGTGTCGTCGAGTTCCGCGCGCTGACTGTTCGCTACGGCCGCGCGGTCGCGGTGGCGGAGTTCTCGTTCGAGGTGGCGACGGGGGAGTGGGTCGGCCTGATCGGACCGAACGGTGCAGGGAAGTCGTCCCTGCTGCGCGGCGCGATCGGACTCGTGCCTGCGGAGGGCGACGTACTCGTCGACGGCCGCTCGCTGACGGCGATGCCTCGGCGGCAGCGCTCGGCGCTCGTCGCTTACGTGCCGCAGATCCCGACCATTCCCGAGGACATGACGACACACGAGTACGTGTTGCTCGGTCGCACGCCCTATGTGTCGTACTTCGGGTCGCCGACGCACGCCGATCGTGAGATCGTGCTCGACGTGCTCGATCAGCTCGACCTCGGTGGCTTCGCCGATCGTCGCCTCGGCGAGATGAGCGGCGGTGAGCGCCAGCGTGTCGTGATCGCTCGTGCGCTCGCGCAGGACACCCCCGTGCTCGTGCTCGACGAGCCGACGAGCGCGCTCGACATCGGTCACCAGCAACAGGCGATGGAGCTCGTCGCTCGGCTGCGGGCGGAGCGACGACTCACCGTGATCGCGGCGATGCACGACCTCACACTGGCGTCGGTCTACAGCGATCGCCTCGCCCTGCTGCACGACGGCGAGCTCGTCGCTGAGGGCACCCCGGCCGAGGTGCTCGACCCCGACACGCTCGCCAAGTACTACGGCGCGAACGTGAAGGTGCAGATCGAGGCCGATGGCACCGTTGTCGTGATCCCGCGTCGCGGCGGCGGCGAACGGCCTTCCTGACGCGCTACGAAGCACCCGCGAGGAGCTGCTCGGCGATGTCGAGGGCGTCCTCGATCGGGATTGCGAAGCCGATGTTCGACGCCTGGACGTTGACGCCGCTTGCGGCGACGGCCGTGTTGATGCCGATCACCTGCCCGCTGGCGTCGACGAGCGGCCCGCCGGAGTTGCCCGAGCTGATGGCGGCGTCCGTCTGGATCAACCCGGACAGAGTGCCGGTGGCCGTCTCGATCGAGCGGTCGAGGGCCGAGACGATGCCGCGCGTGACAGTCGGGCTGCCCTCGAGTCCGAGTGCGTTGCCGATCGCGACGACGTCGTCGCCGACCGCAATGTCGCCCTCGGCAATCGTGGCCGGGGTGAGTCCCGACGTGTCGTCGAGCCGCAGGACAGCGATGTCGGTGCTGGCGTCGGCGGCGACGAGGGACGCTCTGCGCTCCTCCCCGGCGACGATGACGGCGATCTCGGTGGCGCCCTCCACGACATGAGCGTTCGTGAGCACGTGACCCTGGTCGTCGATGATGACGCCGGATCCTTCGCCTTCGCCTTCGGTGACGAACGGACCCCGCTGCTGCTGGAGCCGGGTCGTGACAGCGACGACCGATGGCTCGACGGTCTCGACGATGCCGCCGACGTCCAGGGTCTCCCCGGCGAACGAGGTGTTGTCGGCCGCCGGCGAGCCGTCGCTCGACGACGTTGCGCCGTCGCTCGACAAGGTCCCCCCGACCCACCCTGCACCGAGCGCGATCGCGGCGAAGGCCACGGGCGCGATCAGACGCCGTCGAGTCCGCGATCCTCTCCTCGAGCCCGTTGGCGTCAGGTGGATCGGTGGCGGCGGCGAGAGCGGCGAGCCAGGTGGACCGGACGGGATTGGAGGGCCGGGAGGACCGGGGTTCTGCAGAGTCGGTGTCATCTCACCGAGTGTGCGATGCCCAACGCTGACGTTGCCGGGAACGCCCTGTGAGCTCCCTGAGCGACGGCGCCTAGTTCGTGTCGGCGTGTATCGGTCGGGGTGGGTTGAAGTGGACAGCCCAGTGGTCGAGGCGTTCACCGAGCGGGTGCTCGTAGTGTCCGGTCGGTGCTGGTGGTGGGCCGCCTGGCGTGGTGGGTGCCGCGCCGGGCTCGATACATCGCCCTCGTGAATCGGTGAACACGACCGCACCAGGGGTGCCCGGTGTGAGGTCGGCGTCACCGGTGATGCCCAACTCGTGGCGGTGGTGCATGCGGTGATGGGTGGGGCAGAGACAGATCAGGTTCCACGTGTCGGTCTCACCGTGTTCGCTGCGATGGATGAGGTGATGCACCTGCACCCACCGGGTCTGAGTGCATCCC
>JACDGA010000065.1 GCA_013815505.1 Acidimicrobiia bacterium | reverse complement strand
TCGCGCCGTGCAGCGAGTTGAACGTGTGGAAGAACTCCTCCTGCACGCGCTCGCGGTTCTCGATGAACTGGATGTCGTCGACGAGCAGCACGTCGACCTCGCGGTAGCGGCGCTTGAACGCGGCGGTCGAGCTGAGCCGGATGGCGTCGATGAACTCGTTGAGGAAGTTCTCGGTGGAGATGTAGCGCACGACGTGGTGCTGGTAGTTGAGCCGCACGTAGTGGCCGATGGCCTGCAGCAGGTGGGTCTTGCCGAGGCCGGCAGCGCCGTAGATGAACAGCGGGTTGTACGAGCGACCGGGTACCTCGGCGACGCGCAGCGAGGCGGCGAGGGCGAACTGGTTCGACGATCCCTTGACGAACGTCTCGAACGTGTAACGCGGGTTCAGCCCCGCCGACGGTTCGTGCTCGGTCGACGCCGGGGCATGGTGCACGCCGGCGCGATCGATGGTGTCGAAGCGGCGCGACGACGCGAACTCGTCGCTCTGGGCGAGCCGGGCGAGTGACGGATCGAGCGTGGAGTCGAGGTCGAGCATCGTCTGTTCGGAGCGGACCTCGATCTCGAAGCGACGATGGGCGGCACCGATCTCTTCGAGCGCGCCCGTGATCAGCGGCAGATAGCGGGTGTGAATCTTGTCCCGCACGAGCGAGTTGGGCACTCGCACTCGCAGCACGTCCGCTTCGGTGTCGATCGGTACCACGTCCTGGAACGTCGAGTACCAGACCGCTTCGTTGAGCTGGGCTCGCAGGAGTTGGGCGACGGCAGTCCAGATCTCGCCTGCCTCGCTCACTCTTGGACCTCCCCGACCGCCCACTGACGTCGTCCACATGCTTGTCCACACAATGTGGAAAAGGCTCCGTACCGAAAGAATCGTGAATCGGCGACACTAACAGGGCCCGCAAAGGGCGCAAACGCCTGCCCCCCTGGTTGTGCGCGACCCGCGCGAAACCCTAGCCTTGACCGATCGGCGTTCGTCCTCGACGAACCGCCGAGCTCGTGTTGTCGCAAACAGCCGTCGCGAAGGCTCGCACGGCGAGGAGAACGTTGTGAAGAGGACCTATCAGCCGAACACCCGCAGGCGCGCCCGCAAGCATGGCTTCCGCGCTCGGATGCGCACCCGCGCCGGCCGCTCCATCCTGAAGGCCCGTCGCGCCAAGGGCCGGCAACGCCTGTCGGCTTGATCTGGAGCATCCGCGAGCGCCGGACGTTTGACGAACTCGTCCGACGCGGCTCGCGGGTCAGAACGGCGACCTTGTGGTGCACCTGCCTCCCTCTTCCCGACTCGACGCCACCGCGCGTGGCGTTCGCCATCGGCCGCGCCGTCGGTTCGGCCGTCGTGCGCAACCGGTTGCGACGCCGGCTGCGGATGTTGATCAGCGCCGAGCAACTGCCGCCGGGCCTCTATCTCCTGGGCGCCCGTCCACCCGTGACCAAACGTACGTTCGAGGAACTGAGGATGGAGGTGCAGGCCCTGTGCGAACGGATCCGGGCTGCACAGATCCGGGCTGCACAGATCCGGGGCGTGACGTGAGGCCGCGCGCGGTGCGGCTGGTCGAGTGGTACCAGCGTGCGACGGAAGCCAGACCGTCACCGTGCCGCTTCACGCCGAGTTGCTCGCAGTACTCCCACGAGGCGTTGACCGTGCACGGCACCGCTCGCGGTCTCTGGCTCACGGTGCGACGCCTGGTGCGCTGCCGTCCGTTCGGCCCGGCGGGATACGACCCCGTTCCCGCCCGCCTCCTCGCCCCCTCGTCTCGTGTGGCTGACCTGTCTGACAAGGATGTTCTCGCATGATCGCTGGTTTCTTCGAGGTTCCCGCCTCGCTCCTGGCCTGGTTCTACGGCCTCACCAACAGCTACGGCGTGGCCATCGCATTGATTGCCCTCGTCGTCATGGCGCTCATCACGCCGCTGACGTTGAAGAGCACGAAGGGCATGCTCGAGATGCAGCGCCTGGCGCCTGAGATGCGCCGCCTGCAGAGCGAGCACCGCAACGACCGCCAGAAGCTCAACGAAGAGATGATGAAGCTCTACCAAGAGCACAAGGTCAACCCGATGGCGTCGTGCCTGCCACTGCTCGCGCAGATGCCGGTGTTCATCATCATGTTCCGCGTCCTGCACGGGCTGACGTACACGCCAACGGAGGGAAGTCGCACGATCGCCCGTGCGGTGCTCGCTGCGGGCGGTGACAACACCGCCGTCGGGTTCCTGCCCCGCTATCTCTCGACCGACTCCGAGATGTTCCAGGCACTCGCCCACGGCACCGAGATGAACTCGTTCGGGATCGATCTCAGCATCTCCCCCATCGAGGCAATGTCGGACGGCTTCGGCAAGGGGATGATCTACATCGGCATGGTGATCGCGCTCGGTGCGCTGTACTTCGCACAGCAGCGCATGGTCGCCGCCCGGGCGGCGCTGAGTCCCACGATGTCGGCGACGCAGCAGAAGATCATGCAGTACCTGCCGGTGGTCTTTGCACTCTTCCAGCTGTTCTTCCTCACCGGCCTGATCATCTACTACATGGCGCAGGCGGTGCTGCGGATCGGTCAGCAGCTCTACATCACGCGCAAGTTCTACGGTCACGACGAGTCGCTCGGACGTCAGGCGCAGCGTGCGAGTGAGCGTGCTCGTGAGCTGGCGAAGGAGGACGGTGGCAAGGGCAGCGGCGGCATGTTCTCGCAGATGCGCCGCGACGCGACCGAGACGACGGCGACCGAGCGTCCGAGCCGTGGCGCGTCGAAGCGCAAGAACACGGACGGGGACGCCACAGCACCCGCCACCACGACGAGCAAGCGCTACACGCCGCCGAAGGGACGACCGACGCCGTCGGCTCGCACCGCAACGGCGCGCCCGAAGAGTCGTTCGACTCGACCGGGTGGCAAGCGTCGTCGCTGACGACGCCCGGACCTGAAAGGGGTTTCGCGATGGAATGGGTCGAGACGACGGGCAAGACCGTCGAGGAGGCAAAGGAGCTGGCACTCGATGAGCTCGGCGTTGCCGCCGACGAGGCGGAGTTCGAGGTGGTCGAGTCACCACGACCAGGGCTGTTCGGGCGGTTGCGCGGAGAAGCGCGCGTGCGCGCTCGGGTGCTGCCGGCTGACGTCCGCCCGAAGCGTGATCGCCGCCGCCGTGGCGGAACTGGCCGTGACGACGAGCGTGCCGCTCGCCTTGGTGGCGAGGCCGCAGCACCGCGCGACGACGCCGTGTCGACGCCGTCGACCGGCGACGGAGGCCCGCAGGGCAGCGATGATCGCAACGGTGCGGACGCAGCGCGTTCCGGGTCGACGTCGAGTCGCGGTGGACGGCGCTCGTCGTCAAGAGGCTCCGGTGGCCGCAGCGACAGTGGCCGCAGCGACAGTGGCCGCAGTGGCGGTGGTCGCAGCGACGACGCACGCCGCAGCCGGCCGGTCGGCGGCGATCGCCAGCACGAGCAGGACGAGGATCACGAACCGGTCGACCCCGAGGCCGTCGGCGTCGCCGCCGTCGGGTTCGTCGAGGGACTCGTCGGCGCCATGGGCCTCGAGGCCACGACGCGCCTCGATCGTGACGGCAGCGAGCTCGAGGTGGTCGTCGAGGGGACGGGCCTCGGCCTGCTCATCGGCCCGGGCGGCCAAACGCTGCTCGCTGCGCAGAGCCTTGCGAGGGTAGCCGCGCAACGCCGCCTCGGCGATCACGACACTCGCCTGCGCCTCGACGTTGCCGGTTACCGCGCAAAGCGCAAGGTGGCACTCGAGCAGTTCGTCACGGCTCAGGCAGCACAGGTTGTCGCCTCGGGTACGGCGCGCTCGCTAGAGCCGATGCCGTCCGCCGACCGCAAGATCGTCCACGATGCGTTGACCGTGATCGACGGCGTGGAGAGCCGCAGCGTCGGCGACGATCCCGATCGGCGGGTGATCATCACCCCGGTGACCACGTCTGCGCCGTCAGTCGACGACGGCGCGGATGCCGACGTTGCGAATGACGACGTGGCAGCCGGCGTCGACGCCGAATCCTGAACGAGGACGATCGTCGGGCTCTGATCGAGGCGCTGGGCATTGCCCAGCGCCTCGGTGCGTTCGGGCCCGGTGAGGTCAGTCGGCTCGTCCGCCACGCCGAAGGCTTCCTCACCGCGCTCTCACCGGTGCGCGGCACCGTGTTCGATCTCGGCAGCGGCGGCGGCGTGCCGGGGCTCGTCATCGCAGTGGCACGACCCGACCTCCACCTCAGGTTGCTCGACCGCTCGAGACGACGTACCGACGGGTTGCAGCGCTTGATCGCCCGCCTCGAGCTCGGCGCTCGCGTCGAGGCGATCTGCACGGACGTTGCAATGTACGAGTGCAGCGAACCCGCGGACGCCGTCGTGGCGCGTAGCCTCGCCCCTCCGGCCGAGACGCTGCGCCACGCACGACGGCTCGTTGTCAATGAGGAGCGAGGTCGGATCGTGATCAGTGATCCACCGACTGGCGAACGGTGGCCGGCGTCGCTCCTTGACGGGTTGCGTGTGCGTCGCGTGGAGGTCGAGGTGCCGCCCGGCGCCGGCCGCGTGGCCGTGTTCGAATGTTTCACGTGAAACAGACGCAGCATCCCCACAGAGTTGTCCACAGCTCACGACAACCCTCGACCAATGCCTGCACGCCACGCGGAAGGGGATCAATCCGGCCATGATCGCGAGCTGCTACCGTGACCGCTCGTGTCAGATGCGTGGGATGGCGATGGTGACCGAGTCGAACGTGACACAGACGACGTGACTGACCCCCCTCCCCCCTCGAACGATGTTTCACGTGGAACATCGAATGAGCCTGCGGACGACGTGACGGCCCCGCTGGCCGTCGTCGAGCAACCGCAGCACGCTCCGCCCGAGGCGGCGCTGTCGCCGCCGCACCACGAGTTGCCGCGGGTGATGGCCGTGACGAATCAGAAGGGCGGGGTCGGCAAGACCACGACCACGATCAACCTCGGTGCCTGCCTCGCCGAGCTGGGACTGAGAACGTTGATCGTCGACCTCGACCCGCAAGGCAACGCCTCGACCGGCCTCGGGATCGAGAATCGCGGTCTCGACTCGTCGATGTACCACGTGCTGATGCACGAGGAGCCGCTCGAGAACTGCGTCGAGCCGACCGACGTCCGCAACCTGTTTGTCGCCCCGGCGAGCCTCGACCTCGCAGGTGCCGAGATCGAGCTCGTGCCGGCCTTCTCCCGTGAGGGACGGCTGCGCCGGGCGGTCGAGGCGGTGCTCGACGACTACGACTACGTCCTCATCGACTGCCCGCCCTCGCTCGGGCTGCTGACGGTGAACGGCTTGACTGCGGCACGGGAAGTGATCGTGCCGATCCAGTGCGAGTACTACGCGCTCGAGGGGCTCGGCCAGCTGCTGCGCAACGTCGACCTCGTGCGCCGCAATCTCAACCCGGAACTCGACATCAGCACCATCGTGTGCGTGATGTACGACGCCAGGACGAAGCTGGCCGACCAGGTCGTGGCAGAGGTGCGCGAGCACTTCGGCGACAAGGTCGTGCGTACGATCGTGCCGCGCTCGGTGCGGCTGTCCGAGGCACCGTCGTTCGGTCAGCCGATCATCGTGTTCGACCCGAGATCTCGCGGTGCGTTGGCGTACCGGGACTTGGCCCAGGAGGTGCATCATGGTGGGGCGTCGCAGCGGACTTGGTAGGGGACTCAGCGCGCTGATCCCCGAGGGCGCGGTCGCTGACACGGAGAGCGGCGGACCGCCGACCTTCGCCGAGATCCCGATCTCGCAGGTGCAGCCGAACCCGCACCAGCCGCGCGTGCATTTCGACGAGGAGTCGTTGGCCGATCTCGCTTCGTCGATCGCCGAGCTCGGCGTGCTGCAGCCGATTCTGGTGCATGCCACGGCCGACGGCCGCTACCAACTGATCGCCGGTGAACGGCGCTGGCGAGCGGCAGAGCGAGCAGGCAAGACGACGGTGCCGGCGCTGATCCGCAGCGCCCATCCCGACGCCGAGAAGGAGCTCGTCGAGCAGGCGCTCGTCGAGAACCTCCACCGTGAGGACCTCACGCCGCTCGAGGAGGCTGCCGCCTATCAGCAGCTGCTCGAGGAGTTCCAGCTCACGCACGATCAGATTGCGACACGCGTGGGACGCTCGCGCTCGGCCATCACCAACACGTTGCGGCTGTTGTCGCTGCCGCCGGCCGTACAGCACCTGCTCGCCGACGCGAAGTTGTCGGCGGGGCACGCCAGGGCGCTGCTTGGCACACCGGATCGCTCGCTGCAAGAAGCGCTGGCGCGCCAGGCTGCCCGTGAAGGATGGTCGGTCCGTGCTGTCGAGCAGGCGGTGCGCGAGTCGGCGGGGGGCCAGGGCAGCGGCGTCGTCGAGTCAGATGGCGTCGAGGAGCCTCCGGCGGCACCTGGCGTCGGGCGGGCCGCCATGGCGGCGCTGCGCCCGCCTGGCCTGCTCGAGCTCGAGCAGCTGCTCGCCGATCATCTGCAGACACGCGTGGCGGTGCAGATGTCGGCGAAGCGTGGCAAAGTGACGATCGACTTCGCCGATCTCGAGGATCTGGAGCGCATCTATCGCCGCATCGCCGACGAGCGCTGAGACACCCATTCGTCACCGGCGCGACACCGGACCGTCACCTTTCGGTGAGGCTGAGGTTTCGCACAGTCTGGGGACTTGCTGTGGACAACCGCACCAGGACAGCAGCCGGACCACAACCTCAGTGGAACGGTTGCACTGCCCAATCCCGCATGGCGTCGACGATCACCGCCGACAGGAGGGGAGCGACCGCCATCACCTCACGCAGCGGCGCCACGGAGCACAAGACCGCGGGCATCTTCGTCTCGCGCAGCACCGGCAGTCGCATCCCCTGGATGTCACAGGCGAGGTGCGAGAGTCCGTCGTGAGCCCGCATTCGCGTCGCCAGGCGTTCTGCCAACAGGCGGCCGCCGAGCGACTCGTAGTGTGGATCGGCGTAGTAGGAGAGCGTGAAGCGTGAGTCGCTGCTGGATTCGAGGCCGAGGTAGGCGTGTGCGCCGTGATGGTTGGCGACCTCGGCCTGCAGCGAGGCGTCGGGCTCGTCGATGCTGAGCACGCTCGTCTCGAGCTGGCGGAGTGCCCGGGCGACTTGTCGAGCGAGCGAGCTCAGTCCCCCGAACTGACCGACCACGACGCGCAGATCGACGAGGTCGTCACTCGTCGTCGTGAGCGCGGCGAGGTCGCGCAGCATCGCGACGCCGGGACCGTCACCGGTCTGTCGGCTGTTCAGGGTCAGCACGCGCACGGTTTCCAACCCGCAGATCCCGTCGCTCGGGAGCCCGCAGTGTCGCTGGAAGCGCACGACGGCGTTGGCGGTCAGGGGTCCGAAGATCCCGTCGGGGCGACCGCAGTTGAAGCCGAGCCGTAGCAGCGACGCCTGCAGTTGCGCGACGTCGTCGCCGCGGGCGTTGGGGGAGGTGAGCTTCAGCCAGCGGTCGCCGAGCGACCATGATGCCTCGACGAGCGCCAACCAGGTGACCTCGTCGCAGATCCCACTGCGATGCAACCCGCGGGCGGCCTGGAACTCGGCGACCGCACGACCGGTGGCCGGCCCGAACGAGTCCGATTCGTCGCAGGCGGGGGGATGTCCGGCTGCGACGAGCCGGCGGTGGAGATCCTGGATGCCGTCGCCGCGTTGACCGGGCGTCAGGGGGAGGTGTCGAGAAATTCGTCGAGCTCCTGCAACAACGCCCCCTTCGACTTGGCGCCGACGAGTCGCTTGTGCACCTCACCCTTATCGAAGACCAACAGCGTCGGAATGCTCATTACGTTATAACGAAGTGCGAGGTCGCTGTTGTCGTCGACGTTGACCTTTGCCACGGTGATGCTGTCGGACTGCTCGCTGGCGAGCTGTTCCAGCACGGGCGCGATCTGCTTGCACGGGCCACACCACTCGGCCCAGAAGTCGACGACGACGGGCGTCGACGCCGAGGCGATCGTTTCGTCGAACGTCGCGCTCGAGAGGTTCACGATGCCAGCACTCATGTCGGGGGTCCTTTCGAGACGGGAGAAGTGTACGTTGCAACCCGCGGGGCGGGGTCGCTATTCCCCTGCGGCCGCCGTGGCGACCACGGCGCCCGGCGTCTCGTGGTCGCTGTTGGCTTCGAGCCAACGCTCGGCCTCGATCGCGGCCATGCAGCCCGAACCCGCTGCGGTGATGGCCTGGCGCCACTCGTGATCCTGCACGTCACCGCACGCAAAGACGCCGTCGATGTTGGTCGCCGTGCGATCCGGCGCCGTGACGAGGTAGCCCGTGTCCTCCATGTCGAGGATGCCGTGGAACAGGTCCGTGTTGGGCCGGTGCCCAATGGCGACGAAGACGCCCGTGACCGGCAGCGTGGACGTGGCACCGCTCTCGGTGTCGCGCAGCTCGACGCCCTCGACGCGCTGCTCGCCGACGACGCGCTCGACGACGGTGTTCCACATCATCTCGATCTTCGGGTTGGCGAACGCACGGTCCTGCATGATCTTGG
>JACDGA010000064.1 GCA_013815505.1 Acidimicrobiia bacterium | reverse complement strand
GTCCGATGTCATCGTGGTGTCCGATGTCATCGTGGTGTCCGATGTCATCGTGGTGTCCGATGTCATCGTGGTGTCCGATGTCATCGTGGTGTCCGATGTCATCGTGGTGTCCGACGACGGGGTCGTCGAGCCACTGCCACCGGCCGATGTCGCGGTTGTACCCTCGCCACCACCAGTGGTGTCGGTTGGCTCGTCGTCGTCGCCGCACGCCGCTGCGGTGAACCCCAATGTGGTTACCAGCGCTGCGGCGAGCAGACGCTTGTTGTTTCTCATATGCCTCCCCTTCTGTGGGTGTCCGGACCGAATCCAGCGGTGTTCACGCGCCGATCAGATGGCGGCCGAGTGTAGCTCCCTACGGCGGCGCTGCCAGTCGCACCGCCGCACGTCCCCGTAACATGGTGCCCCGTGCCGCCCACGTCCGCCCCGCGCTCGAGTCCGGTGAGCGCCCGGCGATACATGGTTCGGCGCACCGCCGCCGCTGTCGTGGTCGTCGCGCTCGTCGCCGGGGGATTCTCGGGCGCACGGGCGCTGCTCGACGGCGACGACGATCCCGCCGTGGTCGACGAGGACGTTTCCGGCTCGTCCCGCACTGAGACAACGGTGACGGCCGCCACGACCAGCGAGTCGACCGGCACTTCCGGCTCAGCCACGGTTTCGTCGCGCGTCGAGGTGTCTGCCGCCTCGACGGCGGACACGGCGACGATGACGATCCCCGCAACGTCGCCCGACGACGAGCCGGGCTCGGGTGACGAGGTGCCGACGGCCGAATCACCGGCCCGCGTGTACATCGCCGGCGACAGCGACGCCGGAACGTTCGGTCCGTACCTGCAAGACTTGCTGGACGACGTGCCAGAGGCCGAGACGCAGCTCGACTACAAGGTCTCCTCTGGGCTCTCGCGGCCCGACTTCTTCGACTGGCCGGCGCGGTTCGCCGAAGCCATCGCCGCCTACGACCCCGACATCGTGATCGTCACGTTCGGCGGCAACGACGCCCAGGGTCTCACCGAGGGCCCGCAGGGCGCCAGCCCCGACTTCGTCGTCGGCGGTCCCGTCGAGGACAACGCCGACTGGGAGGAGGAGTACGGGCGCAGGGTCGGCGAGGTGATGGACCTGCTGTCGGCTGACGGGCGGACACTCATCTGGGTCGGCATCCCGAACCACCGCACCCCGGACGTGAGCGAGCGCATGGAGGTGCAGGATCAGGTCGTGCGGGAGCACGCCGGCGATCGGTCCGACGTCGTGTTCATCGATACGTGGGAGCGGTTCTCTGGCCGCAACGGCGGCTTCGCCCAGTACGTCGTCGACCCACGTGACGGCGAGGGCAAGTCGGTGCGTTCGGGCGACGGGTTCCACCTCAACGAGGTGGGCGCCGAGATCCTTGCGCTCGACATCGCGACCGCGGTCCGAGACGATCTCGCCGCTCGCGGCGTCGAGCTGTAGCCCGCTACTGCGTCCTGCCGCGGGCCTGGATCTGCTCGCGCCGCTCGGCGACGCGATCGGCAGAGAAGTGGTCGCGGCGCCACGCCCTCGCTGCTCGCGCTTCGTTCTCCCAGCCATCGTCGTCGAACGTCACTGCGTCGTAGGTGGCGCGTAGCCCGCGCACCGCCGGCTGTTCGTTGCCGACGATGTCGGCGGCGATCGATCGCGTGAACGGCATCAGCTCGTCGTGCTGCACGACGTGGTTGACGAGGCCGAAGCGCAGCGCCTCCTCGGCGTCCATGAAGTTGCCGGTGAAGCTCATCTCCCGTGCCCGTCGCACGCCGATGGCTTGAGGCAGCAGCACGGACAGCCCCCAACCCGGCATGATGCCGACGCGGGCGTGGGTGTCGCCGAACTTGGCGTGCTCGGAGGCGACGAGGAGATCGCAGTTGAGCGCCAGCTCGAATCCGCCCGTCACGGCGACACCGTTGATCGCACCCAGGAGCGGCTTGGTGTGGGCGGGGAACGGGCCACGGCTGCGGTGTGACGGCGCACTGCCGTCGCTGCCGCCGCGCCCACCGAGGTTGCCTGCCGTGGAACCGAGCTCGCGCAGGTCGAGTCCGGCGCAGAACGCCGGGTCGCTCCCGGTCAGGATCATCACGTCGATTTCGCTGTCGTCCTCGGCCCGCTGGATCAGCGCCGGCAACAGCTCGAGCACCTCCGACGACAGCGCGTTGCGCACGTCGGGGCGGTCGAGCGTGATCGTGGCGACGCGCTCGGCGACGTCGTATCGGACAGGTTGTCCCTGGGTGGTCATTTCGCGGGTTCAGCTCTCGGTCTCGGCGGGCAGGTACTTCAGGC
Organism: Acidimicrobiia bacterium; assembly: GCA_013815505.1. GTDB lineage: Bacteria > Actinomycetota > Acidimicrobiia > Acidimicrobiales > Ilumatobacteraceae > JACDHN01. The sequence continues at coordinate 6,183 of JACDGA010000064.1, read as the reverse complement.
GGACATCGCCGAGACGCACGAGCATCGAGGCGATCCAGCCGCCCAGCGTGCCAAAGTGCTCGTCGAGTTGCTTGCTCGTGCCGTCGGCAAGCGTCTCTTCGGCCAGCTCGTAGAGGCCTTCGTAGGTGATCTCGACGGCGTGCTCGTCATCGACCAGATCGCCACCGCCGGCAGGGTCGGGGTGGCCGATCTCGATCGTGAGACCCGCCCGCTCGAGGCGGTCGTCGCCGATGAGCGGGCTGTGCGGCGGGACTGCGGCGAACAGCACGTCGGCGGGTGGCTGCTCGGCGAGGCGCTGCACTCGTAGCACGATCTCCATCTCGATCGCGGGGCGGGCGTCGAGCTCTTCTTCGACGTACCAGCGGCGGTACGACGTCTGGCTCCACGACGGCCAGTCGAACGTGATGTGGGCCACGACGCGGGGCGGCTGCCCCTCGCCCGGCAGGCCGTAGCTCGTCTCCCACGTCAGGTCACCGAGCAGCACGTCGACCTGAAAGTGCTCCTCGAACGCCTGGCGCTCGAGGAGCGCCGCCTCGAACGCGTCGCGCAGCGCGCTGATGGCATCGGTGAACACATGATCGAGCATCGCCAGGATCAGACTATGGGATGATCGGCTGATGTCGATCGTCTCCTCGTCCATCGCCGATGGCGTCGCAACCGTGACGCTCAACGACCCCGACCGCCGCAACAGCCTCAACGCCGAGATGGTCGCCGCACTGGTCGACGTGTTCGACGCGATCGAGCACGACGACGAGGTCCGTGCCGTCGTGCTCACGGGTGCGCCGCCGGCGTTCTGTGCCGGTGCCGACCTCGGCAACCTGGCGGAGGCCGACGGCGATTCGCTGCGCCGCATCTACGAGGGATTCCTGCGCGTCGCACGCTGCACGCTGCCGACGATCGCTGCCGTCAACGGCGCCGCAGTCGGTGCCGGGATGAACATGGCGCTCGCCTGTGACGTCCGCGTCGCCGGTGCACGGGCCCGCTTCGACACCCGCTTCATGCAGATCGGACTTCACCCGGGCGGCGGTCACACCTGGATGCTGTCGCGCATCGCCGGCCCTCAGGTCGCCGCCGCTGCTGTGCTGTTCGGCACCGTGCTCGACGGCGCAGAGGCCGAGCGGGTGGGGCTCGCCTACCGCTGCGTCGGTGACGACGAGCTCGCAGCGACGGCGTCGGAGATGGCACGCCGGGCGGGCGACGCGCCACGCGAGCTGCTGCGCGTGACGAAGGCCACGCTCGCCGGGATGGGCGGCGTGACCGGCCACGACGAGGCCGTCGACCGCGAGCTCGAGCCGCAGGTGTGGAGTACGCGCCAGCCGTGGTTCGCCGAACGGATGTCCGCACTTCGCGAGCGCGTCGGGCGCGCTACGGTGGCGTCGCAGGGGGAGAGTACGAACCCACGAGGAGGTACTCGATGAGCCAGCGACATCGTTCCAGCGAGGTCCCGTTGCCACCGAAAGAAGAGCTCCGTGCACAACAGCACGGAGAACGTCACCGGATCCAGGTCGAGCTGAAGCAGGTCGCTCACCAGGTGTCCGCCGGGGTCGAGCCCGAAGATGTCCACGAGCCTGGTGTGGCGTGGAAGCCGCATCACCACCACGACGCCGAGGTGGCCAAGGACAAGGTTGCCAACCGCAATCGGCGGCTCCGCCACTGGAAGACGAAGATGTGGAAGCGGCGCAGTGCCGTGCGTCAGGCCAAGGCCGACGCGTTCCGCGTCGCCGGCAGCGAGTGACGACCTAGGAGGCGAGCCGAGCGGGGAGCCGACCAAGCATCACAGCCACTCGGAAATCAGGTCGGCACCGCGCTCGACCCACTCCACGTCGGTGAAGCCGTAGCGCACGTGGTCCTCACGCGTGCCGTTGATCTCGAGGAACCGCTGGGCGATGCCCTCCTCCCGGATCTGCAGCTTCTCCATCACCCGCCGACTGTTGTGGTTGCGCGGCACGATACAGATCTCGAGCCGTGAGAGCGAGAGGTCGTCGAACGCGAACTTGAAGACGACGACGATCGCCTCGACGACGAGTCCCCGTCCGGCTTGCGCCTCGTCGATCCAGTAGCCGAGCGTCGCCGTCTGCAGCGCGCCGCGGTTGACGTGGTTGATGTTGAGCTCGCCGACGAACCGTCCGCCGTCGACGAACACACCGAACGGATAGGTGAGGCCGGCGGTGCGCTCGCGCTCACGGGTGGTGCAGCGTGAGGCGAACGCGCTGCGGTCGACGGTCGGATCGGCGACCCCGGCGTGACGCATCGGCTCCCACTTCGTCAGCCAGGCATCGTTGCGCTGACGCACCTCACTCCAGGCGTCGAAGTCGGAGGCCACCAGTTGGCGCAGCACGATGCGGCGACCGGAGATGGCCGCCGGCGGCGCACCGGACGAACGCAGCGACGTGGGGCGCATCGGGTGGCGCGTCATGCGATCGTCACCGAGTCGAGGTGCAGCCGGCGCATCACAGCAAGGATGATGCAGCACGTCGCCACGGACGTGTCGACGTGCTCGGGCAGCATCCCTGGGTTGTGCGCACGATCGGCGCGCCGTTCGGTGGCGAGCGTGCGGAACACGTCCTCGGCGGCGTCGCGCTGCAGTGAGAACGGCGACGCAGCGTCGTCGGCGCCGACCTCGACACAGGCGATGGTACGTGCGAACGGCCCACGGATCGTGACGTCGGACGTGTCGGTCAACTTCGGATGAGTGAGCAGCAGTTCCTCCAGGCGATCGGCGACGTCACCGAGCGCGTTCGTGAGCTGCTCGGGTGCGGGTGGATCGCCGTCGGACAGCCACTCGGTGTGCAGCTGCGCCGCGCCGACGTCGAGCGTGACGGTGACGCCGCGGCCGTGCGCCGACGTGGTCGTTGGCCCGATGTCGAGCTCGAGGCCGTCGAGGCGGCGAGCGACCCAGCGGCCCACCGGATCGTCGCCGCCGGCGAGGTGCCACGCGTAGTGGGCGTGGAGGCACTTGACGCCCGTCCTCGTGCCGCCGACGCCCCCACTCGGCCGTGGCCCCTCGTGCTCGGGTGGGACGAGCGCATCGCGCATCGCCGCGTAGCGCTCGTGCGCGGTGGCGAGCTGTGTGGGATCGACGTCGCGCTCGGCCTGGCGAACGCCACCGACTGACTCGAGGCGGCTCACGGCCGTGACCTCGTCGCGCCCGACGAGCCAGTAGCGCGTCGGCATCGGTGTCCCGTCGTCGAGGAGTGGCGCGTTGGCGATGACGACGGGATCGCCGTCGGGGCCGCGCACGACGACTTCGAACGAGCCCGTCGGCGTTCGTCCGAGGAGCGCCGCGACCCGCGAGCTGTCGTCCATGTGAGCTCGGACCGTCGTCGGGTTACGAGCGCCGGCGGCGAATCACGAACAGCGCTGCGAGTGCGGCGAGGAGGACGGGAGCGAGCCGCTTGAGCACGGCCGGTCCTGCGAGGCCGGCGAGATCGACGGGCTCGGATGCGGGGCTGTCGACCTTGCGGACGCTGGCGGCCGAGGGACCGGCGGATCCGGCGACGGTGCCGGATCCGGTGCCGTCGTGTCGTGACGTCACCGGAGCATCGGCGGCGGGCGGCTCGTCGACCGGGTGGACCTCGTCGCGAGGGGCGGCCGGCGTGACGGCTGCGGGACCGGCGTCGGGCGCATCGTCGGCACGGTCGGGGAGCTGGTCGTCGTCGAGCATCGAGTTGAGGTTGTTGGCGAACTGCGCCATCAGCTTCTTCGAGACATCGCCGATGATCCCGCGCCCGAACTGCGCGACCTTGCCCGTGATGTGGAGGTCGGTGCTGACGACGACGCGCGTGCTGGTGGGCGAGAGGCTCTCGGCCTCCGCCGTGATCATCGCCGAGGCGTTGCCGCGCCCGCCCGTGTCGCGGCCGTCGGCCTTGAGCACGGCGCGGTGGGCCTCGTTGTCACGCTCGAGGTACCGGGCCTCGCCGCTGAACTGTGGTGTCACGGAACCGAGCTTGATCTTCACCACGCCGCGATAGACGTCGCCCTCGATCTCTTTCAGCTGGGCGCCGGGGAGACAGGACGCGATGCGCTCGACGTCGGTGATGACCGGCCACGCCTCGTCGATCGGCCGATTGACCGTGAACTCGTTGACCAGCTTCTCTGCCATGGGTCGGAAGGGTAGTCCACGCCCCACCTGGCGTCCTCGTGGACGAGAGGCCGGACCGGTCGTCGCGACCGTGGTCGCCAACGAGCTCGGCATCGACCCCGTCGCACTCGACGAGGCGTGGATCCGTGCCGATCGGGCCCACGAGTTCGCGGTGCTCTCGGCGCTGTCCGAGCTCGCGCCGCACCCCCTCCGTGGTGTTAGGCGTGGATCGCGCCCTCGGCGTCTCGCAGCGACGGGACGTCGCGCCCGGTGCGGCGGGCGATGATCTCGGCGCAGATGGAGATCGCCGTCTCCTCCGGCGTGCGTCCACCGAGGTCGAGCCCGATGGGCGACATCAGCCGTTCGAGCGCGGCGTCGTCGACACCGGCCTCCCGAAGCCGTTCGAGGCGCTTCGCGTGCGTCGTCCTGCTGCCCATCACTCCGATGTAACCGACGTCGGTGGCGACGGCACCGGCGACGGCGGGGACGTCGAACTTCGGGTCGTGAGTGAGGATGCACACTGCATCGCGTGCCGTGAGCGTGCCGCCGCGCAGCTCGAAAAGATCCTGCGGCCATGACACCATGACCTCGTCGGCCATCGGGAAGCGTCGACGGGTGGCGAACACGGTGCGTGCGTCGCACACCGTCACGCGATAGCCGAGCAGCTTGGCCGCCCGGGCCAGTGCGGCCGTGAAGTCGACGGCGCCGAAGATCCACATCTGGGGTGGCGGCGCATGCGACTCGATGAACACCCGCACGATCTCGGTGTCGTCGAGGTCCTCTGGTGTGGTCTCGCCGTCCGGCCCGTAGTGGCGCACACCGCTGCGGGCTGCCTCCAGCTCGCCCAGCGCGTCACGGCGCACGACGCGATCGAGCTCGTCGCTGCCGAGCGTGCCGCACTCGTGCGCCTCTGGGTCCTCGCCAGGGACGACGAGCATCGCCGACCCTGCGCCAGGGCCGTCGACGACGGTCGCGAGCGCGACGGGCTGCTCGTCGCGCAGCCTCGCCGCCATCACGTCGAAGAAGGGGCCGATCGGTTCGATGAAAAGGCGGATCGTGCCGCCGCACGTCAGGCCGACGGCGAACGCATCGTCGTCGCTGTACCCGAACGTGACGAGCCTCGACGGTTGCGTGCCACTCAGCACGTCGATCGCCTCGGTGACGACGGCGCCCTCGACGCAGCCGCCGCTCACGCTGCCGGCGACCTCACCCTGGTCGTTGACCGCCATCGCGGCGCCCGGACCGCGTGGCCCGGATCCCTCCACGTCGACGACGCGAGCGAGCGCCACGGACCGTCCCCGGCGCCGCCACGCGGCGATCTCGTCGGCGATGTCACGCATACCGGACCGTCCGTCGGTGTGTCGCGTTGCTGACGACGGCGACCAGCCGCTCCATCGCTTCGACGGAGTGCCCCTCGACGAACTCGTCGACGTAGGGGAGTGCTGCGGCCATGCCACGAGCGAGTGGGGCGTAGCCGGGGGAGACCTTGAGCGGGTTGACCCAGACGACCTGATAGGCGACGCGCTGCAGGCGTGCCATTTGGTTGCCGAGGACGACGGGGTCGCCACGGTCCCAGCCATCTGAGAGGATCACGACGTGCGCACCGTGTGCCAACCCCCGCTGGCCCCACTTGTCGTTGAACTCCCCGAGCATGTCGCCGAGGCGAGTGCCGCCGCTCCAGTCGGTGACGCGGTCGCTCACGCCGGACAGGGCGTGCCCAGGATCGCGTGAGGCGAGCTCGCGGGTCAGCCTCGTGAGTCGTGTGCCCAGCGCAAAGGCCTCCACCCGCTGACGCCCTGACACGGCGGCGTGCACGAAACGCAGCATCGCCCGCGCGTAGGGATCCATCGAGCCGCTGACGTCGAGCAGTAGCACGAGGCGGCGCGTCCGCTGCGACGGCGAGCGATAGTGCCGCCGCACCGGCTCGCCGGCGGTGGCGAACGCCGCCCGCACGGTGCGGGCGACGTCGGGCCGGTCGGCCGACGACGAGCGCGTCAGCCGGCGCGATCGCCGTGGCGCACCGGCAAAGCGGAAGCGGCGCATCAGCTCGTGACTCTCTCGCAGCTCGTCGTCGTCGTAGTCGGCGAAGTCCTTGCGCGCCA
>JACDGA010000063.1 GCA_013815505.1 Acidimicrobiia bacterium | reverse complement strand
ATTCGACGAACGCCATCATCACGATGGCGACGGTCGGACTGCTCGTGCTCACGGCCATCGCCGTGCTCGTCGCGCCACTCGTGTTCGGGATCTACAGCGTCAACGTGTCCGACGCCGTCGATGCCGAAGCCTTCCGCCGAGCCGGCACGGCACTGACGCGGATCTTCCTCGTCCAGATCCTGTTCTACGGCATCACGGCGCTCGCCAGCGCGGTGCTCAACTCCCGTCGGCGCTTCTTCGCGGCTGCATGGACGCCGGTGCTGGCCAACGTCGTCACGATCGCGGCGCTGCTGTCGCTGCCCGATCCGGGTGAGGGCGGATGGTCCTACCTCGACGTTCTCGACGACGGCCGGCTTCGGCTCACGTTAAGCCTCGGCGCAACCGCCGGCATCGCCCTGATGACGATCGTGCTCGTCGTCGCCGTACGCCGCAGCGGGTTCCAGTTCCACCCCGTGTTCGACCTCCGTCACCCCGCGGTGCGCAAGCTCCTCACGATGTCGGGCTGGACGCTCGGCTACGTCATCGCCAACCAGGTGTCGCTCGCCGTCGTGCGCAACCTCGCAGACCCCGGGTCGGGTGACGCCACCGCCTACTTCGACGCCTACACGCTGTTCGTGCTGCCCCACGGCCTGCTCGGCGTCTCGATCGCGACGACGTTCGTCCCGGAGATGGCCCGAGCAGCGGCGCGGCGCGACGGGAAAGCGTTCGTCGATCGCACGTCGCTGGGGATCCGCCTCGTCGCCATGCTCACGATGCCGGCGGGCGTGCTGCTCTTCGCCCTCCGCCGACCCATCGTCGGCGCCTTGCTGCAGCGCGGCGAGTACTCGGCGGCCGACGCGCTCATCACGTCACGGGCCCTGGCCGGCTTCGCGCTTGGGCTGTGCGCCTTCTCCGTGTACCTCTTCGTGCTGCGCGGCTTCTACGCCCACCACGACACACGAATGCCGTTCATCATCAACGTCGGCGAGAACATCCTCAACGTCGTGCTCGCCGTCATCCTCGTCGACCGCTACGGCGTGCTGGGACTTGCGGCGTCGTTCGCCCTCTCGTACGCGCTCGCCGCGGCCGGCGCGCTCGTCGTGCTGCACACGAAGGTACGCGCCTTTGCGTTGCGCGACATCTGGGCGAGCCTCGGGCGCATCTGCCTCGCCGGCGCGCTGATGGGCGAGGCGGCGTGGTTCGTCGCGAGGGAGATCGGCGGAAACTCGGGAACCGATGCCGTCGTGCGCATCGGAGCCGCCTCCGTGGCCGGACTCGCCGTGTACGTTGCGATCCTGATGCTCGTCGAGGCACCCGAGCTCGGCGACATCCGACGGCGAGCCCGTCCGGGCGTGACCTGAGCGGCCGGACTCGTCGAGTCACTGCGCGTGGGCGTCGGCCTCCTCGAGGCCCTCGACCATCGAGGCACGCACGTCGAACTCGCCGCGCAACGGCACGTCCTCGAGCACGATCGCCAGCACCCAGGCGAGCACGATGAGCGGCAGCGCGACGACGAAGACGGTGCTCACCCCCGAGGCGACACCGTCGGCCACGGCGTCGAACTGTTCGACCGGGAGGGCGCGGATGCGTTCCGGGCTCGACAACAGTTCGTCGTTGTCGATGAGGTTGGTGCCCGGGAACCGCTCGTCGAGCGTCGAGGTGAGACGGGTGCTCATGATCGTGCCGAAGACGGCGACCCCGAACGCGCCGCCGAGAGAGCGGAAGAAGTTGACGCCCGACGTCGCCGCGCCCATGTCCTCAGGTGCGGCGGTGTTCTGCACGGCCAGCGTGACGATCGGCATGCCTGTGCCGATACCGAGCCCGAGGATGCCCATCCCGACCGAGATCGTCGCCCGCGACGTGTCGACATCGATACGGGTGAGGAGCGCGATGCCGACGATCGCCACCGCCACGCCGATCACCGGGAAGATCTTGTAGCGACCGGTGCGACTGATGATCGGTGCGCAGGCGTTCGACCCCACGACCACGCCCGCCATCATCGGCACGAGCAGCAGCCCCGACGACGTCGCCGACGCCTCTTTGACGACCTGGAGGTAGAGCGGCAGGAACGTCGCTGCGGCGAACAGCACCGCGCTGAGCAGCGCCGCCATCGCGACGCACACGGTGAACACGCGGTCGCGGAACATCCGCAGCGGCAGGATCGGTTCGGGATGTCGCCGCTCGAAGAGGATGAAGACAACGATGACGGTCGCGCCGCCGGCGATGAGCATGAGGATCAGCGGTGAGCCCCATGCATGGTCCTGGCCACCCCACGCCGCCGCCAGCAACAGCGAGGTCACCCCGATCGTGAGCAGCGCGGCGCCGACGAGATCGATCGTCCGTCGCTCCGTCGGAGCGGGGACGAGAAGGTAGCGGCCGACGACGAACATGCACAGCACGCCGAGCGGCAGGTTGACGTAGAACACCCAACGCCACGAGAGGTTGTCAACGAAGAAGCCGCCGACAAGGGGTCCAATGACGCTCGCACTGGCGAAGACGGCGGTGAAGAACCCGGTGTACCGGCTGCGCTCGCGAGGGCTCATGATGTCGCCGAGCACCGTGAACGTCATCGCCAGGATGCCTCCCCCACCCACGCCCTGCAGCCCGCGAGCCAAGATGAGCTGCAACATGTTCTGGGCGAGCCCGGCGCACACCGAACCGACGAGGAACACGACGATCGTGATCTGCAGCATCGGCTTGCGGCCGTAGAGGTCGCTGATCTTGCCGAACAACGGCACCGAAACCGTCGACGACAGCAGGTACGCCGTGACGACCCAGGAGATGTGGTCGAGGCCGCCGAGATCGCCGACGATGGTCGGCAGCGCCGTCGACACGATCGTCTGGTCGAGTGCCGACAGCAGCAGACACGTCATCAGCGCGGACATGACGAGCCACAGCGACCGCTTCGACGTCACCCGGGACGGGTCGTCGTTGCGTCGACGTCGCATAGGCTGCCGCTCATGTTCAAACAGATTCGCAGGTGGTGGCGCTACTTGACGGCTCGCGCCGGATCGAGCTTCGAGGAGCGCGCCGACCCCAAGATCCAGCTCGAGCAGGCCATCGGCGAGGCGCGCGGCCAGCACAAGCGCCTGAAGGACCAGGCAGCCAACGTCATCGCCAGCCAGAAGCAGGCAGAGCTGCGCCTCAACAGCAAGATGACCGAGCTCGAGAAGCTCAACTCCAACGCCCGCCAGGCCCTGATCATGGCGGCCGACGCCGAGAAGACCGGCGACGCCGCCAAGGCAACGCAGTACAACGGCGCCGCCGAGTCCATCGCCAACCAGCTGATCCAGATCGAGAAGGACGTCGAGAGCCTGAAGTCGATGGTGCTGGAGTCGACGCAGGCCGCCGACCAGGCAAAGGCCGCCGTGCAGCAGAACAGCCGGCTGCTGCAGGAGAAGATCGCCGAGAAGTCGAAGCTCCTGTCACAGCTCGAGCAGGCGAAGATGCAAGAAGAGATGAACTCGGCGATGGCGATGCTCAACGAGGAGGTCGGCGAGGACGTCCCGACGTTGAGCGAGGTGCAGGACAAGATCCAGGCCCGCTACGCCAAGGCGAAGGCATCCGCCGAGCTCAACGAGGGGTCGGTGCAGTCACGCATCCTCGAGGTCGAACAGGCAACGGCCAACGTCGAGGCGCAGGGTCGCCTCAGCGAGTTGCGCGCCGAGCTCGGCCTCGCCACCGCCACGCCCGCCGTCGAACAGTCCGCCCCCTCTCCCCCGGCAACCGAGCCGACGGACCAACCCGGCCAATCCCCCGCCTAACGTCACGGACGAGCCCGAGGCAAGGTGGCGAGGGAAGCGCCAGCGACGAGCCACACGCGGCGCGAGGAGAAAGCGAAGCGGACGACGAGCCCGCAGTATTACGGCAGTAGCACGAGGTCGTCGCGGTGGACGACCTCGTGGACGAGGCCGTCGGGGAGGTCGCGGGTCTGCATGCCGGCGATGCGTGAGAGTTGTGCCGCGTCGAGTGACACCATCCCTCGCGCGAACGGCTTGCCGTCGGCGGCGCAGATCTCGATCGTCTCACCGGCGTGGAACCTGCCTTGCGCCGACACGACGCCCGCCGGCAGCAGGCTCGTCGCCCGCTCGACGACGGCCCGGCGTGCCCCGTCGTCGACCGTGACGGTGCCGGCGACATGGGCGGCGAACGCGATCCACAGCTTGCGTGCCGGCAGCCGGCGGGTGTGCGTGGCGGCGAAGGCCGTGCCAACCGCCACCCCGGCGACGGCGTCGACGAGCACCCCTTCTCGGGCGGCGTCGGCGATGGTGGTGCGCACACCCGACCACGACGCGATGCGGGCAGCTTCGAGCTTGCTCGCCATGCCACCACTGCCTCGGTCGCCCGCGCTGCGGCCGGCGTCGATTGCGAGCAGCGGGTCGTCGGCCGCGACGTGCTCGATCCGTGTCGCCGACGGGTCCTTCGCAGGGTCGGCCGTGTACAACCCGTCGATGTCCGTGAGCAGCACGAGCACGTCGGCGGCGAGGCTGTGGGCGACGAGCGCTGCCAGCCGGTCGTTGTCGCCGTATCGGAGCTCGTCGCGAGCAATGGTGTCGTTCTCGTTCACCACGGGGACGCAACCGAGCTGCAAGAGGCGATCGAGTGTCCGGCGGGCGTGGAGGTACTGGCGCCGGTCGACGAAGTCGTGCGGATCGAGCAACGCTTGCGCGGCGACGAGGCCATGGTGCCCGAGGCGCCTGCGGTACGACTCGAGCAGTCGCGGCTGCCCGGCGGCCGCCAACGCCTGCAACGTCACGACGTCCGTCGGCCGCTCGTCAAGGCCGAGCACCGACACACCCGCAGCGATCGCACCCGACGACACGGCAACCACCTCGTGGCCGAGCACACGGAGCGCGGCGATCTCGTCGCACAACTTGTCGATCGCCGCCTCCACGACGCCGCCGCGAGCGTCGGTCAGTGACGACGACCCGATCTTCACGACGACCCGCGTCATCGACCACTGCCTCCGCCGGTCATGATCGCCACTCGAAGCTGAACTCACCGATCCAGATGACGTCGCCGTCCTCGACGCCGGCACGTGCGAGCAACTTGTCGACGCCGAGTCGCTCGAGGCGGTGGTCGATGTAGGCGAGTGCGTCCACGTTGGTGAGGTCGTTGAGCGCAACGGTGCGCTCGGCGTCGCGACCGTGGATGCGGAACTCGTTGTCGCCGACGCGCTCGACACGTGAGCCGACGGGCTGGGGGCGCAGGATGACCGTCTCTTCCGCCATGGGCGACGCCAACCGTGCCTCGTGCACGAGTGACGCCATGCGCCCGACCAGCGGGCGCACACCGTCGTTCGTCACGGCCGACACGACGAATCGGTCGACGCCGTCGGCGACGAACTCGTCGGGCACGGGGGCAGCGTCCGCCTTCGTCGCGACCGTGATCCGCGGTCGCTCGAGCAGCTCGGGCCGAAACGCCCCGATCTCGTGCAGTAGGACTCGCTCCTGCTCGTCGATCGGGGTCTCGTCCATCGATGCGAGGTCAAGCAGGAGGCACAGCACGCGGGCGCGCTGCACGTGGCGTAGGAAGCGGAAGCCGAGGCCGCGCCCCTCGCTCGCACCTTCGATGAGGCCGGGGATGTCGGCGACGACGAACTCGGTGGTCTCGTCGAGCCGGACGACACCGAGGTTTGGTTCGAGCGTGGTGAACGGGTAGTTGGCGATGCGTGGCTTCGCCGCCGAGATGACGCTGATGAGCGTGCTCTTACCGGCGTTGGGGAACCCGACGAGTGCGACGTCGGCGAGTAGGCGCAGCTCGAGCTTGAGCCAGCGATCCTCGCCGTACTCACCCTGCTCGGCAAACGTCGGCGCGCGACGGCTGTTGGATAGGAACCGGGCGTTGCCCTTGCCGCCGCGTCCGCCGGCAGCCGCCAACCAGCGGTCGCCGTGGTGCACGAGCTCGCCGAGCACGTCGCCGGCGTACATGTCGGAGATGATGGTTCCCTCGGGCACCTTCAGCTCCATGTCGCCGCCACGCTTGCCGTGGAGGTCCTTGCCCTTGCCGTGTACGCCGTTGCCTGCGCGACGGTGGGGATGGTCCCGGAACGCGAGCAGCGACGCGACGTTGTGATCGGCGACCATCCAGATGTCGCCGCCCTTGCCGCCGTCACCGCCGTTGGGACCTCCCATGACGACCGGCCCCTCACGACGGAAGCTCACACAGCCGGCGCCGCCGTCGCCGCCACGCACGTTGAGCTGGCACTCGTCGACGAACCCGGACATCCGGTCAACGCTACCGTCAGCCGAGATGCCGCTCTCTGGGTCGGCATCCGCCATAGCCTGGGCTCATGGCAGGCGACAACACGGTCGCCGAGCGGGCCAGCCGCTGGGCGTCGACGATGGCGGGGCATCGCGCCGGCGCTCGGGTCGTCGTCGCCCACGAAGACTCATGGGCAGGCGCCGGCACCACGGCCATCGTCGAACGGCGCGCACGCGAGGTACACGAGGACGCCACCCTGGCGCCGCTCGCGACCCGCGCCGTCGGTGCAGGCGACCGGGCTCGCGACGAGGAACCGGACGGGCTGCGCACCTGCTTCGAGCGCGATCGCGACCGCATCCTCCACGCTGCCTCGTTCCGGCGCCTCGCCGGCAAGACGCAGGTGTTCATCTTCCCCGACGACCATCAGCGCACACGCCTGACCCACGCGCTCGAGGTTGCCCAAGTCGCCGTCGCCGTCTCACGTGCGCTCGGGCTCAACGTCTCACTCACTGAGGCGATCGCGCTCGGCCACGACTGCGGCCACGGACCGGGCGGACACGCCAGCGAGGATGCGCTCTCGCCGTACGTCGAAGGCGGGTACGACCACGCGCTGTGGGGCGCCGACGTCACGCTCACGCCGCTCAACCTGTGCACCCAGACCCTCGACGGGATCCGCAACCACTCGTGGAGCCGCCCGGCGCCGGCCACGCCAGAGGGCGAAGTCGTCTCGTGGGCCGATCGCATCGCGTACGTCTGCCACGACTTCGAGGACGCCGTGGCCGCCGGCATCGCCACGGTCGAAGATCTGCCGCCAGAGGTCGCGAAGCGATGCGGCACACGCCGATCCGAGCAGCTCGGCACGTTCGTCACGGCGATGGTGGAGGCTGCGGCAACCTCAGGCGTGGTCGGGATGACGGCCGACGCGGCAGAGGCGCTCGGCGTGTTCCGGCGCTTCAACTACGAGGCCGTCTATCTCCGTCCGGCAAGCCGCGAGCAGGCGACGGCCGTCATCGATCTGCTGCGCGCCCTCGTCGAGTGGTATGTCGAGCACCCCGGCGCGATCCCCGACGACGTCGGCGGCGACCCGGCGCGCACCGCGGTCACGTACGTGGCCGGGATGACCGACCGCTTCGCCTGCGAGCAGGCGGTCCGCCTCCTCGGTTGGGACCGCGCCAGAATCCCCCTCGGCATCGACACGCACCTTTGAGTCTGCGGGCTCGTCGTCCGCTTCGCTTTCTCCTCGCGCCGCGTGTGGCTCGTCGCTAGCGCTTCCCTCGCCACCTTGCTGCGGGCTCGTCGTCCGCTTCGCTTTCTCCTCGCGCCGCGTGTGGCTCGTCGCTAGCGCTTCTCTCGCGGGACAGGTGATCAGGCGTCGGGGGTGTTGTCGACGACGGCGTTGACGTCGACGACCTTGCGACCCTTGCGCTGGCCGAACTTCACGCTGCCGCTCACCTTGGAGAAGAGCGTGTCGTCGCCACCGATGCCGACGTTGTGGCCAGGGTGGAACTTCGTGCCGCGCTGGCGGACGATGATCGCACCGGCCTCGACGAGCGTGCCGTCGAACACCTTCACGCCGAGGCGCTGAGCGTTCGAGTCACGGCCGTTTCGGGTGGAGCCGCCACCTTTGGTCTTCGACATCTGGGATCAGCCCCTTCTCACTTCGCCGTGATCGAGGTGATCTCGACCATGGTGTACTGCTGGCGATGGCCGTAGCGGCGACGGTTGTTCGTACGCCGCTTGTAAGTGAAGCCGTTGATCTTCGGACCCTTCGTGGAGCCGACGATCTTGCCCTTCACCTTCGCAGCCTTCAGCTCGTCGGGCGTGGCGAGCACGGCGTCGCCGTCGACGACGAGGACGGGCGACAGGTCGACCTCGCTCCCGTCGTCACCCGAGAGCAGCTCGACCTCGATCGTGGCCCCTTGCTCGACCCGATGCTGCTTCCCGCCCGATGCGATGACTGCGTACATAGCGAGAGTCGACTCTACCGAGCGCGTCGCCCCTCGCCACTCGGTGGTCCCGTTCGTCTGGGCGGGATTCCTTTCATCAGTTGACAGGGATCCCGCCCAGAGCGCGTTGTGGGAGAGATCCCGCCCAGACGGTGGTGGGGGCGATCAGTCCAACAAGCTGGTGTCGACCTTGAGGCCGCGGCCCTCGCACTCGGGGCAGACATCGGAGAACTCGGTGAGGAGGCCCTCGCCGATGCGCTTGCGCGTCATCTCGACGAGACCCAGCTCGGAGATGTCGAACACCTGCGTTCTCGTCTTGTCGCGGGCCAGCGAACTGCG
>JACDGA010000317.1 GCA_013815505.1 Acidimicrobiia bacterium | reverse complement strand
CTGCGTGAGTGCCGCCGGCGCGTGGGGATCGTGTTCCAGGACCCAGACGATCAGCTGTTCATGCCGACCGTCGCCGACGACGTCGCCTTCGGACCGGCGAACCTCGGGTACCGCGACGGTGAGCTCGATCGGAGGGTCGTCGACGCCCTCGAGTCCGTCGGAATGGCGGCCTCTCGCGCCCGCCCGCCCCACCATCTCAGCTTCGGACAGCGACGACGGGTCGCCGTCGCCACGGTGCTGGCGATGGATCCCGAGGTGCTCGTGCTCGACGAGCCGACGTCGAACCTCGATCCGGCCAGTCGTCGCGAGCTCGCCGACATCATCGCCACGCTGTCCCTGACGGCGATGATCATCACGCACGACCTGCCGTACGCGCTCGAGCTCTGCCCGCGCTCGGTGGTGATGGACGGCGGCCGTCTCGTCGCCGATGGCCCGACGGTCGACATCCTGAGCGACGATGCGCTGCTGCGGGCGCACCGCCTCGAGCTGCCGTTCGGCTTCCGCGCCGTGCGGTGATGGGCTCGGTCAGGTCGGCAGGCGCGACGCGAGGTCCGGGCGACTCGCCTTCTGCGCCTCGACGAGCCAGTCGCACCACTCGTCGACGCCCTCGACGTCGAAGTCGAGGTGCGGCAGCAGATCGATCTTGTTGACGACGACGACGTCGACTGCGTGGAACATCACCGGATACTTCAGCGGCTTCTCCTCGCCCTCGGTCACGGAGAACACCATCGCTCGTACGTGCTGGCCGACGTCGAACTCCGCAGGGCACACGAGGTTGCCGACGTTCTCGATCACGAGCAGGCCGAGCTCGTCGAGCGGCAACCGGGTGAGACCGATCGCACCATCGTCGCGTCGAGGTGACACTCGCCGCCGAAGCCGGCGCTCGTGTTGACGAGCGACACCGGCGCACCGAGGCCCTCGAGCTGATCGGCGTCGAGGCTGGTGGCGATGTCACCCTCGAGCACACCGATCCGCAACGTCTCGCCGAGCGCCGTGATCGTTCGCTTCAGCAGCGTCGTCTTGCCGGCGCCGGGTGAGGACATCAGGTTCACCGTCGTGACACCGGCGCTGGCGAAGTCAGCCCGGTTGCGCTCGGCCGTGCGGTCGTTCTCGGCGAGGATCGTCTCCAACACGGCAACGCGCTCGCGACCGGTCTCGTAACCGGTGTGGTCACCGACGTCGCGGGCTTCGTGCCCGTGGTCGCCCTGCTCGTGCTCGCCGTCACCGTGCTCGCCGTGCTCGCCGTGCTCGTGCTCGTGGGTGTGCCACGTGCCGTCGGGGTGGCCGTGGAACCTGCCCATCAGCAAACCTCTTTCGTTCGCTCGATGGACGACACGAGGAACTCCTCGCCGGAGACGATCGTGACGTCGCTGCTCTCGCAGGCTGCGCACAGCATGATCGGCATGTCGAGCGTCGTCTCGTGCTCGCACGCCGCGCAGCGGATCACAGCCGGCACGTGGTCGATCACGAGCTCGCACCCTTCCAGTGGCGTGCCCTCGGTGAGCAGCTCCCACGAGAACAGCAGCGAGTCGGGGACGACCTGGCGGAAATGGCCGATGCGGACCTCGACGCGCTGGACCCGCTGCCCTTCGGCGTGACGGTTGACCGTGTCGGCGATCGCGCCGCACAGCGCCAGCTCGTGCATGCGTCGGAACGTACCGCCGGTCAGAGACGGTGGAACGAACGAGCCCGTGCGAGCGCGTGCGGGCACGTGCGGGCCACCATCACGGCGACCGGTACGTTGAGGGGCATCCTGTCCGCATCTGCACTCGTGGCAGCGGCGACCGAGCTCGCCGCAGCGTTCGATCGCGGCGGACGCCTGCTCGCCACGGGGGAAGGTCGCGCACTCGCCGATGCGAAGCACGTCGCCGTCGAGTTCCTGCACCCGGTGATCGTCGGCAAGCGGGCGTTGCCGGCAGCCGTCGGCGTCGATAAGGCGTCGGCCGACGACATCCTCCTCGGCATCGCCTACGGCGGGAGTCGTCTCGAGGCACCCGTCGACATCGCGCTCAGCGATCGCTCGGCGCCGGATGCACGGCACGAGATCACGCTGCCGACCGAGAACTCCTCGGCAAAGGAGGCGGCGCTGCTGTCGTACCACGTGCTGTGGGAGCTCGTGCACGTGTTCCTCGAAGACGAGGCGACGACCCACGCCGGTAGCGATTCGCTCGATGCCCTCTACCCGATGCTCTCGTCGCGTCGCCGGTCACCGGCCGAGTCGATCCGTTCCACGGATGCCGCGCTGGCCTCGACGCAGGAGAAGCTGACGACGAGCGCTGCGCTGTGTGCCGCCTCGCTCGCCGCCAACGAGCAGGCGATCACGGTCGCCGGCCAGCTCTTCGCCGACGCTCGAACCGTGTTCACCTTCGGCAACGGCGGCAGCGCGACCGATGCCTCCGATCTGGCGTGGGCGCTCGGTGCGAAGGGATGGGCCCTGAGCGACGACGTCGCCACCGTGACGGCGCTCGCCAACGACGTCAGCTTCGAGGTCGTGTTCGCCCGGCAACTGGCGACGCTCGCCCGACCCGGTGACGTCGTGGTCGCGCTCTCAACGAGCGGAACGTCCGCCAATGTCACGGCAGCGCTCGCCCAGGCGCAGCGGCTGGGCCTCGGCACTGTCGGTCTCTGCGGCTACGACGGTGGCGACATGGCGGCCGCCGGGCTCGACGCGTGCTGCGTCGTCGACTCGACGTCGGTGCACCGCATCCAGGAGTCGTATGTCGCGATCTACGACGAGATGCTGCGCCGCTCCATGGCGGCCACGGCCACCGCCTGACCGAGGCTGATCCCGCCGTCGTTGCACGGCACCTGCCGGTGGCGCAGCACGTCGAGGCCGCCTGCGCGCAGCAGCTGGGTGACCTCGGTCAGCAGCGTGGTGTTGGCAAACACGCCGCCGCTGAGCGCCACGGTGTCGAGTTCGCGCTGCTCGTGCACCCGAGCGCACGCCTGGGCGACACCGGCGGCGAGCCCGCGGTGGAACCGCATCGCGATCACCCCTCGGTCGACGCCCGCTTCGAGATCGTCGACGGCGGCCGCGACGAGGTCGGCACCGCGCATCACCGTGTCGTCGACGGTCATCTCGTAGCGTCCCTGCGCCATCGGATCGGCGGACGCCTCCAGTTCGATCGCTGCCTGTCCCTCGTAGGCGACCACGTCACGGACACCGATCGTCGCTGCGACGGCGTCGAAC
>JACDGA010000316.1 GCA_013815505.1 Acidimicrobiia bacterium | reverse complement strand
AAGCTCGAGAGCCTGCAGCGCATGCGCGAACCCCGCTTCGTCTGAGGCGGCACGGCGTGCCGTGCTCACGGACGCTCCTCGACGGCGGCATTAGGTTGGCTGCGTGACGGGTAGATCCGGCGGCCCGAGCCGCTGGTTGGGCAGCATCCGCGTGCGGATACTCGCCGTGGTGGTGGTGATGTTGGTCGTCTCGTCGATCGGCTCGGTGCTGCTGCTGCGGGCGGTGCTCTTCGAGCGACTCGACGACGAGGTCGACGAGAGCCTGACGCGCGAGGCAGAGGAGTTCGGGCTGCTCATCGCCGGCAACAACCCCGAGACCGGCGAGCCATTCGACGGCGACCTCCGTGCCGTCTTCGATGTGTACTTCGCGAGAGAGGTCCCCGACGAGGGTGAGTCGCTGCTGGCGTTCGTCGGCGGCAGCGTCTACAGGTCCGAGCGTGCTCAGGATGCGGCCGAGGCGGGCCAGCTGCAGCCGGCGATCGACTACTGGCTCGCGCTCGACGAGCGCGAGCAGGGCGACATCGACACCGCGCTCGGGAACGCCAAGTACATCGCCCTGCCGTTGAGGGGGCAGGGCGAGGACGGCCTGTACGTCGTCGTCAACTTCCCCGACTTCGAGCGGCGCGAGATCGCTGCTGCGGTGCGAACCCAGATCGTGGTGCAGCTGATCACGATGGTGCTCGTCTCGGCGCTCGGGCTGCTGCTCGCCGGGCGCGTGCTGCGGCCGCTTGCGTCACTGGCGCGCACCGCACCGACGATCTCCGACACCGACCTGACGCAGCGGATCCCCGTGACCGGCCGCGACGAGGCCTCGAAGATCGCCGGCGCCTTCAACGAGATGCTGGCCCGCCTCGAAGGCGCGTTCGACACGCAGAAGCGGTTCCTTCACGACACCAGCCACGAGCTGCGGACCCCGTTGACGGTGATCCGCGGCCATGTGGAGCTGCTCGAGCTCGACACGACGGAGGCCGACCGCCAGGCGACGATCGATCTCGTGACCGACGAGATCGACAGGATGAGCCGGATCGTCAACGACCTCTTCCTGCTGGCCATGTCCGAGCGCCCCGACTTCCTGCAGGTCGAGCCGGTGGACCTGCGCGAGATTGTGGTCGACGCCCACCAGAAGGTGACCGCGCTCGGCGTGCGCGACTGGCAGGTCGGGGCGCCAACCCCGGTCCCAGTCGTCGGCGACGCTCAGCGGCTGACGCAGGCGATCACGCAGCTCGCCGCGAACGCCGTGAAGTTCACGGGCGAGGACGACACGATCCGCATCGGCGCCGCCGTGCGGGACGGTACGGCGATGGTGTGGGTCGAGGACAGCGGGCCGGGGGTATCGGCAGCCGACGCCGAGCAGATCTTCGAGCGGTTCGGCAGGGCAGGTCAGGAGCGCGATCCCAACGGCGGAGCCGGGCTCGGACTCGCCATCGTGCAGGCGATCGCCGAGGCGCACGGCGGCAGCGTGCGGTTGCGTTCGCGGCCCGGGGAAGGCGCCCGCTTCGAGATCCTCATCCCGACCGACGTGAGCTCAGCGGCGGGCAGATAGGCGAGCCGACCTCACGTCGCGAGTGAGATGCCGGCCTTCTTCGCCTCGAGCTCGAGGTCGTTCTTCACCATGAGCGAGACGAGGTCCTCGAAGTTGACCTCGGGCTTCCAGCCGAGCTGCTCGTGCGCCTTCGTGGCATCGCCGATCAGCAGGTCGACCTCGGCCGGTCGGTAGAACTTCGGGTCCTGGCGCACGAACTGGCGCCAGTCGTCGATACCTACCTCGGCGAACGCCCGCTGCACGAGCTCCTCGATCGAGTGCGTCTCACCTGTCGCGACCACGAAGTCGTCGGGCTCGTCCTGCTGCAGCATCAGCCACATCGCCTTGACGTAGTCGCCGGCGTAGCCCCAGTCACGCTTCGTGTCGAGCGTGCCCATCACCAGCTCGTGCTGCAGCCCGAGCTTGATCCGCGCCGCGGCGTTGGTGACCTTGCGGGTCACGAACTCGATCCCACGGCGCGGTCCCTCGTGGTTGAAGAGGATCCCCGAGCAGGCGTAGAGGCCATAGCTCTCGCGGTAGTTGACGGTGATGTCGTGGCCGAACACCTTGGCGCACCCGTACGGCGAGCGCGGGTGGAACGGCGTCTTCTCCGTCTGGGGCATCTCGCGCACCTTGCCGAACATCTCCGACGACGACGCTTGGTAGAAGCGGATCGGGTTGTTCTGCGTGCCGCCGATCATGCGGATCGCCTCCAGCATGCGCAACACGCCGAGGCCGGTGGTGTTGGCCGTGAGCTCGGCCTGACTGAAGCTGAGAGCGACGAACGAGATCGCGCCGAGGTTGTACACCTCGTCGGGCTGCGCCACCTCGAGCGCGGCGACGAGCGACGGGAGATCCGCCAGGTCGCCCGGCAGCAGCTCGACGTAGGGCATCTCCTCGATGAGCTGCGTCGCTCGCGGGTTCGACTGGCCCTTGACCATCCCGTACACGTCGTAACCCTGACTGTGGAGGAACTCCGCGAGGTGTTGACCGTCCTGGCCGGTGATGCCGGTGATGAAGGCGCGTGGCATGAGGCGCCGAGTCTACGAGGAGGCCGCGGAGCCACCACCGCTCGCTAGCGTGCGCCACGTGGCAGCGTCGACCCGTGTGGCCTTCGACGTCGGGCCGCTCCACGGCCACCGCACCGGCATCGGCACCGCGGTCGCCTCGCTGCTCGACGCGCTCGGCACCGGCGCTGCTGTGGGCGACGACACCATCGAGCTCGTCCCCTACCTGCTCAGCGCGCGTGCGAGCGTCCGGCGCAGCGACGGGGTGCGGCGGCTCCCGATGCCCGCTGCGCTCGCTCACCGACTGTGGGCGCGCAGCGACCGCCCCCGACTCGACCGCTGGTTCGGCGACGTCGACGTCGTCCACGGCACGAACTACGTCGTCGCGCCGACGTCGCGGAGGGCCCTCGTGTCCGTCTACGACTGCTGGTTCCTATCCAACCCGCAGTTCGCCGACGGCGCTGTGGCCCGCGCCGGTGCCGTGCTCGCGCGACGAGTCGCCGGCGGGGCGCACGTGCACACGTCGTCGCACGCCTCGGCGACTGCGGTGCGAGCGCTGCTCGACACCGACCGTGTCACCGCCATCCACCTCGGACCCCCCGACATCGGCGAAGCGCCCCCGCAGCCACCCGTGTCGGGGCTCCCCCGCCAGCCGTTCGTCC
>JACDGA010000315.1 GCA_013815505.1 Acidimicrobiia bacterium | reverse complement strand
GCGCCGCACCGGCGCGTGCTCGGCTGCGTGCTCGGCTGCGGCTGCCCGCGCACCCGCGGCCTGCTGGGCGAGCCAGTCGGCCTCCGACGTCACGTTGCCGTCGGCCGAGTGCCACTCCATCTCGCCCGTCTCGGTGTTGCCGACCCACTGGCCTTCCTCGTACTCGACGCCCTCCTCGAGACCGCGGCCGTGCGCCGGAACGCCCTCTGCCACCTGGGTCTCGGAACGGATGTCGACGCGCACTCCTGTGAGGCGGGCGGCGAGTCGGGCGTTCTGGCCCTCACGACCGATGGCGAGGCTGAGCATGTGGTCAGGGACGATGACGTCGGCCTGCGTGCGATCGTCGGAGATGTTGACCTGGGTGACCTTCGCCGGCTGCAGCGCCTTCTCGACGAACTCCTCGAGATGGTCGGAGAACTGGATGATGTCGATCTTCTCGCCGCGCAGCTCGTTGACGACCATGCGCACGCGTCCGCCACGTGCACCAACGCACGCGCCGACGGGATCGACGTTGTTGTCGTTGGACCAGACGGCGATCTTCGTGCGGTGCCCCGGCTCGCGGGCGCAGACGCGGATCTCGACGATGCCGTCGGCGATCTCGGGCACCTCGAGTTCGAACAGGCGCTTGATCAGGCCGGGGTGGGTGCGGCTGACCACGATCTGGGGACCCTTGACGGTCTTGCGCACCTCGACGATGTAGGCCTTCGCCCGATCGCCCTGCTGTGGCCGCTCGTAGGGAACCTGCTCGGCCTGGGGCAGCAGTGCCTCCACGCGGCCGAGGTCGAGCAGCGTGTACCGCTGGTCGGTGCGCTGGATGATGCCGGTGACGAGGTCGCCCTCGCGATTGGCGTACTCCTCGAACTTGCGGTCCCGCTCGACCTCGCGGATGCGCTGGCTCATCACCTGACGGAACGTCTGGGCGGCGATGCGGCCGAGCTCCTCGCGCTTGGGCGTGTCGTCGCGCTCGTTGATCCAGTTGCCGTCCTCGTCGAGGTCGTAGGCGATGAAGCGGAAGTCCATCGTCTGCGGATCGATCTCGACGACGACCTCGTCGGCGGCGCCGTCACGCCGCTTGTAGGCCGAGGCGAGTGCCTCGACCAGGACATGAAGCAACGCATCCTCGGAAAAGCCCTTCTCCTGTGCGAGAAGGCGGATCGCCTCGGACATATCGAGACTGCTCATCGGTGCACCTCGCTCACTGCATCTCCTTGCGCTTCTGGCTCCGCTCGCGCTGGTGCTCGGGCGACCCTGGTTTCGGTGACGGGCCCCATTCGAAGACGGTGCGTGCCCTGTCGATCTGGTCGTAGCGGACGGTGGTGCCGTCGACCACGATGCCGTCGTCATCGGCGGACTCGAGCGTGCCCTGCAGGCGGCGCTCGTCACTCGCGACGTCGCTGAGGCGCACGTTGACGACCTTGCCCACCTCGCGTTGGAAGTGTGCCGGCGTGCGCATCGCCCGCTCGACGCCCGGGCTCGTGACCTCCAACGTGTACCGGCCGGGGACCGGGTCGTCGTGGTCGAGCTCTCGCGAGACGAGGCGGGTCACGAGTGCCAGCGTGTCGAGCGTGATGCCGCCCGCGCCGCCGGGCTTCGTGTCGACGGTGACGCGCAGCGTGGCGCCGCGCTGTTCGATGTCGTAGAGGTCGAGGTCGAGGTCGTCGGTGATGGGGGTCACGAGGTTGCGTACGCGGTCGAGGACGGGGCTCGTCGTCGTTGCCATGGCGAACCTCCTTTCCCTGACCCTCCTCAGTAAAGAAGGCGTGGGAACTTCCCACGCCTTCCGGTTCGACACCAAGAATGGAGATTTCACTATATCGCTCCGGGGATAGGGTGCCCCGGTGCTCAGGCTCTCGACGCTGTTCGTGCGAACACTGCGTGAGGATCCTGCCGATGCGGAGGTGCCGAGCCACCGATTGCTGGTGCGCGCGGGCTACGTGCGGCGTGCGGCGCCTGGCGGGTTCACATGGCTGCCGCTCGGCTGGATCGTGTACCGCAACGTCGAGCGCGTGGTCCGTGAGGAGATGGATCGCGCTGGCTTCCAGGAGGTCCACTTCCCCGCCCTGCTGCCTCGGGCGCCGTACGAGAAGAGCGGTCGCTGGACCGAGTACGGCGACAACCTGTTCCGCCTGCAGGACCGTCGCGGCGCCGACTTCCTCATGGCACCCACCCACGAGGAGATGTTCACGCTGCTTGTGAAGGACCTGTACTCGTCGTACAAGGACCTGCCGCTGTGGATCTATCAGATCCAGACGAAGTACCGCGACGAGGCCCGCCCCCGTGCCGGGCTGCTGCGCGGTCGCGAGTTCGTGATGAAGGACTCCTACTCCTTCGACGTCGATGATGCCGGCCTCGACGCCTCGTACCAGCGCCACCGCGAGGCCTACGTGCGCACGTTCGACCGCCTCGGGCTGCCGTACGTCATCGTCAGCGCGCTGTCGGGGGCGATGGGCGGTTCCCACAGCGAGGAGTTCCTCGCCCCGCTCGACGTCGGCGAGGACGAGTTCGTGCGCTGCGACGACTGCGACTTCGCTGCCAACACCGAGGCCGTCACCACGCCGCCGCCCGATCCCGTCGATGCGACGGACGCGCCGCCCGTCAGGGCGCACGACACACCGGACACGCCGACGATCCGCACGCTCGTCGACCTCCTCAACGCCCGCGACGACCTCACCCGCCCCGATCGTCCGTGGGCCGCCGCCGACACGCTGAAGAACCTGCTGATGATGTTCACCCATCCCGATGGTCGCCGCGAGCCGCTCGCCATCGGCATCCCCGGCGATCGTGACATCGACCTCAAGCGGCTCGAAGCGCAGCTCTTCCCCGGCGAGCCGCGACCGTTCGGCGACGACGACTTCGCCGACCACCCGCAGCTGGCGAAGGGCTACATCGGTCCCGGCGCGCTCGGCGAACAGCACGGCATCCGCTACCTCCTCGATCCTCGCGTCGTCGACGGCACGAGCTGGGTGACGGGCGCCGACGAGGCGGGGCACCACGTGATCGGGCTCGTCGCGGGACGCGACTTCCACGGCGACGGCACGATCGATGCCACGGTGATCGTCGACGGCGATCCCTGCCCGCAATGTGGCGGCACGCTGCACCTGGCGAGGGGCGTCGAGATCGGCCACATCTTCGCCCTCGGGCGCAAGTACGCAGAGGCGTTCGACTTGACCGTCCTCGATGCCAACGGCAAGCAGGC
>JACDGA010000314.1:2267-3209 GCA_013815505.1 Acidimicrobiia bacterium | reverse complement strand
CCGAGACCACCTCCGTCTACGACAACTACGTCGAAGTCCTAGAGACGGGCAGCGTCGAGGCCCTACGACGCTACGCACGCGACCTCTCAGAGCGGATCATCCCGCGTGGGGTGGAGACCCACGAGGTCGTCGGCATCGTGCTGCTCCTGCGCGACGTGCTCGCCCGCTCGCTCTTCAAGAAGTACCAGCAGGACTTCGGTCTGCTCAACCGCGTACTCGACGCCTACGAGCCTGCCGCCAACCGGATCGCGAACACCGTCGCCGTGAGCTTCGTCGACGAGCGCGAACGTGTGATCCGACAACAGCAAGATGCGATCCGCGAGCTGTCCACACCCGTCCTGCAGGTGCGCGAACGACTGCTCATCCTCCCGATCATCGGCGTCCTCGACAACCAGCGCGCGTCCCAGTTGACCGAGCAGCTGTTGCATGGGATTCGCACCCATCGTGCGAAGGTGGTCGTGATCGACATCACGGGCGTGGCCGACGTGGATGAGCCTGTCGCCAACCATCTCGTGAACACCGTTGATGCGTCCCGCTTGATGGGGGCGAGCGTGATCATCACCGGCCTCTCCTCCGAGATCGCCCAGACACTCGTGATGATCGGGGTGGACCTCAACAAGATGAACACCATCGGCGACCTCCAAGGTGGCATCGAGGAGGCCGAGCGGTTGCTCGGGTTCAAGGTGTCCAAGACGGACGAGGCCTAGGACGGGGCCGTCGGCGCATGCTCGTATCGATCCTTCGACAAGGCGACTTCCTGATCGCCTCGATACACACAGCGCTCGACGACACTGAGCTGCTGCGATTCCAGCAGGACGTCGTGACGCAGATCGGCACCTACCGCTCGCGCGGGGTCATCATCGACGTCGCAGCACTCGATGTCTTGGATTCATACGGCTCACTTTCCCTCCGCAACCTCGCCCACATCGCTCGCCTTCGAGG
>JACDGA010000314.1:0-2257 GCA_013815505.1 Acidimicrobiia bacterium | reverse complement strand
GTCGACGTGCACACTGCGCTCGATCTCGAAGAAGGTCTCGCCCTGCTCGAGCAGTTGACGCCCGGCAACCGTCGTGGACGCTCGAGTCTCGACGTACTGGGCGACCTGTCGTGACTGGATCCGCTGCGCCGTCGACGTGCTGGTGAGCGCACGCGAGGTCACTGCGACGACGGGACGACCCCGACTCGACTGAGGGGTTCGCGCCCCGGGGCACAGTCGTGCGTCGACGGATCGTGCGCACGAGACTGGACGCCATGACGCCCGAGGAGTCGGCCCGTGTGATCGACGCCGTGCGGTCCGAGCAACGGCGGGCTGCGGCGCAAGTCGAGTCGCTCGAGCACGCCGTGACAGCGATCGTCGAGGGGTCGGAGCTCACCGCGACCGACGACGAGCACGATCCCGAGGGCGCAACCATCGCCTACGAGCGGGCTCAAGCGAACTCTCTACTGCAGCAGGCACGGCTCGATCTGGATCGTCTCACGGCCGCAGAGGCGATGCTCGAGTCCGGCGAACCGATCCGCTGCGAGGTCTGCCGGCGGGAGATCGACACCGAGCGACTGCTCGCGCTGCCCACCACCACCACGTGCATCCACTGCGCGTCGTGAATGCGGAGTTCGCGCCGCCTCGCGACCCTTGACCGTGCTCAGCCCGCTCGTGCTCGGGAAGTCGTTGCGCCCGCATCCCCTCGTCGTGCTGCTCTCGCTCGCCGTCGGCACTGTGGTCGCCGGCGACGTCGGCGGTCAACGAGGAGGTCGGCGCTCGGTAATACTTACCTCGCAAGGGCGCCATCGGGCGTCACGTCGAAGGGGGTATCGAGCAATGAGCGTGTACAAGGTCGTCGAGATCATCGGGACGAGCAGTGACTCGTGGGAGGACGCCGGCATGGCGGCGGTGAACAAGGCTCGCGAGTCGATCCGCAACCTGCGCGTCGCCGAGGTCGTCGAGCAGGATCTCAGCATCGACGATGCAGGCGCAGCCACGTTCCGCACGAAGCTGCGCATCTCGTTCAAGTACGGAGACGAGGCATAGGCGCTCAGCCTGACGACGAGCACGATATGGCGGCGTAGCCGTGGACGTCTGCTTGCGGGCGACGGGATCGTCGCCGAGGTGCTTCGAACTCGTTTAACAGACCCAGGTAGTCGTGGATGACCGCGTCGCAGTCTGAGAGGATTGGCGCATGTTGCAGGCGCTCCTGATTGGAATGATCGGCTCCAGCGCGTTGCTGATCGGCGGTGTGCTCGGGTCGTACTGGAACGCGCCGACACACGTGACCGGAGTGTTGTTGGCGTTCGCCAGCGGGACGCTCATCGCAGCATTGGCGTTCGAGCTCTTCCCAGAAGCGGTGCACGTGGGCGGTCTCGCGCCTGCGGCCGTCGGATTGTTCAGCGGCGCAGCAGTCTTCGTGGTGGCCAACACGTTGCTGGACAGCCGTGTGGCCGCTGGCGCCGGCGATCCGGACGATGTGCCGGCGCCGTCGCCCGTCGCGGACGCCGTGTCGGGCGCCGAGGCGGATCAGAGCGAAAAGTTGTCCACCGTCGCCCGCAAGGATGACCGGGTCCCAACCGGTGTCGCGTTCGGGTTGCTCGCTGCGGTGACGTTGGACGGCGTGCCCGAGAACCTCGCCTTGGGCGTCTCGCTAGCTGGTACTGACGAGGGACTTGCCGGTGTCGTCGCGTTGCTCATCGCGATCTTCGTGTCGAACCTCCCGGAGAGCTTGGTCGGCGCAGTGGCAATGCGTTCCGAGGAGCGTTCGCGACAGTTCGTGATCGGGATCTGGGCGGTCACCGCCATCGTCCTGACCGTCGCCGTGGTCGTCGGTCGAGCGGTCGCCGATGGGATGAGCCCTGGTGCCTTGGCGTTCGCGCTCGCGTTCGCCGGCGGCGCGGTCTTGGCGTCCCTGGCCGACACGCTGATGCCGGAAGCCTTCGCCCACGGTCGACCGTTCAACGCCATGGCGACGGCGCTCGGCTTCCTCTTGGCGTTCGTGCTCTCCGATCTGTGATCGTCAGGATGTGGCAGGCCGGTGAGCGTCGGCGGCGTGCTGCACGCGATCGACATGATCCGACCACCACTGCTCGTCACCGATGTCGTCGTGATCGCCTCCGCCGCGGCCGTCGATCATCTCGCGCAGGATGTCGGCGTGGCCGGCGTGCTGGGACGTCTCGGACACGACCCGCACCAGCAGCACGCCGAGCGTCGTGTCCCGGCGCTCCTCCGGCCACCACGGCACCGTCGCTGGCGCCGACAGGCCCAGCTG
>JACDGA010000313.1 GCA_013815505.1 Acidimicrobiia bacterium | reverse complement strand
GCGGCGACGAGATCGCCGTCGTGACCCATGTCGACGCCGAAGTGGCAGGCGTCCGTGATCGGCGGGCACGTGATGCGCACGTGGACCTCCTTCGCCCCTGCGTCACGGATGAGGCGCACGAGTGGTCCGGCCGTCGTGCCCCGCACGAGCGAATCGTCGATGACGATGACCCGCCTGCCGTCGAGGTTGGAGCTGAGCGCGTTGAACTTCAGCGCCACGCCACGCTCGCGGATGTCCTGAGTCGGCTCGATGAACGTCCGCCCGATGTAGCGGTTCTTGATCAGCCCGTCGTTGAAGGCGATGCCGGACTCCTGCGAGTACCCGATGGCAGCAGGGATCGACGAGTCCGGCACCGGGACGACGACGTCGGCATCGACGTGGGTTTCGCGAGCGAGCTCGCGCCCGAGGTTCTGACGCACCGTGTGCACCATCTGGCCGTCCCAGCGCGAGTCGGGACGGGAGAAGTAGACGAACTCGAACGTGCACCGTGCCTGCTTCGTCGCCGGCGTGAGCGCCTGTCGTCGGCGGATCTCGGCGCCGCGCAACGTCACGATCTCGCCGGGCTTGACCTCGTCGATGTCGGTGCAGCCGAGCGTCGAGAGTGCGCATGTCTCGGAGGCAACGGCGTGTCCGCCGTGCGGCAGGCGCCCGACCGAGAGCGGACGGAACCCCCACGGGTCGCGAACGGCGACGACCTCGTCGGCGGCGAGCAGGACGAGTGAGAACGCTCCCTTCCACGCCGGCAGCGTGCGCTCGACACGCTCCTCCCATGTCGAGCCGCCCGACGAGGCGAGCATCAGTGTGAGCACCTCGCTGTCGCTCGACGCCGTCAGCCCGAAGCCCTTTGCGAGCAGTTCCGAGCGCAGCGCCTGCGCGTTGACGAGGTTGCCGTTGTGCGCGGTGGCGAGCGGGCCGTGCATCGTCTCGACGAGGAACGGCTGCACGTTGCGCGACGAGCTGCCGCCGGTCGTGGAGTACCTCGTGTGACCGATGGCGTGGTAGCCGGTGAGCGGCGCGAGGGCCGCCTTCGTGAACACGTTGGAGACGAGCCCGGCGTCCTTGTGCACGCGCGCCCGCTGGCCATCGCTGACTGCGATGCCAGCAGCCTCCTGACCGCGGTGCTGCAGGGCGAACAAACCGAAGAACGTGAGCTGGGCGATGCCGTCGCCGTTGGGGGTGGAGATCGCGACGACACCGCACTCCTCGCGGGGGGCATCGTCGTCGTGTCGTGGGTCGTGTGGCTGCTCGGTGCTCATCAGCTTGTTCCAGTCTCGCGCGGGTGGTCGTGCAACCAGTGCTGCACTCGTGGGGCGACCGGGTACTCGCCATGGTGGAACGGCTCGCCGGTCAGCCGTTCGTAGCTCTCGATGTAGCGCGTCGACGTCGCCGCCCAGACGTCGTCGGGCAGGGCAGGTGGTTCACCGTCGCCGCGGTAGCCGGCGGCGGCGAACGCGAGGCGCACGAACTCCTTGTCGAGGCTCTCGGGCTCCTCGCCGGCGGCGAGCCGCTCGTCGTAGGTCGCAGCGATCCAGTACCGCGACGAGTCCGGCGTGTGCACCTCGTCGATCAGCAGCAGCTGGTTCTCGTCGTCGTAGCCGAATTCGTACTTCGTGTCGGCGAGCACCAGCCCTGCCTCGGCGGCGAGCGTCTGGCCTCGCGCGAACACGGCGAGCGCCGCGTCCTGCACGTCGCGCCACCGGTTTGCGGCCACGAGATCACGCCGCACCACGTCGTCACACGAGAGTGGGACGTCGTGATCGCCGTCGCTGCCCTTCGTCGTCGGCGTCACGATGGCGCCGGGAAAGGGAGTGTTCTTCCTCATCCTTTCCGGCAGGACGTGACCGTCGATCGTGCGCTGACCGGACTCGTAGCGCCGCCACATCGAGGTGTCGGTGACACCGGTGAGGTAGCTGCGCACGACCACCTCCACCGGCAGCGGCGTGGCCGCCCGGGCAACGAGCACGTTGGGGTCGGGCACGTCGATGACGTGATTGGCGATGATGTCGCGCGTCTCGTGGAACCACCAGGCGGCGAGCTGGTTCAGCACCTGGCCCTTGTACGGCACGCCGGCGAGCACCCGATCGAACGCCGACAGGCGATCGGTGGTGACGAACAGCCGGCGGTCCGCACCGAAGGAGTACGACGTGCGCACCTTGCCGTCGCGACGATCCGGGAGCGGCAGGTCGATCGACGTGAACGGCTCGACGGCGCCCGGCGCGGCGTGGGTGTCAGAGGCCATGGGCGTGGCGCACTCCGGCTGCGAACAGGCGCACCCCGAGGTGCACGGACACGTCCGACGACCGGTGCGCCGGGTGCTGGCGCGTCGACAGGTGGTTCTCAGGGTGCGGCATGAGTCCGAGCACGACCCCGGACGCGTCGCACACGCCGGCGATGTCGGCCATCGAGCCGTTGGGGTTCGTCCCGGAGTAGCGCAGCGCAACCTGCCCGGCGGCGCGCAGCCCGTCGGGGTCGGGGTGCACGTACCGGCCCTCGCCGTGCGCGATCGGGCAATGCACATCGTCGGCCTCGCCGTCGAGCCAGACGCACACGGAGTCGGGCTGTGGCGATAGCGACACCCAGCGGCAGTCGAACTGTCCGTGCTGATTGTGGCCGAGCGCCCCCGGCAGCAGGCCGGCCTGCGTCAGCACCTGGAACCCGTTGCAGATGCCGAGCACGGGGCGACCCGTGTCGACGAAGTGGGCGATGGCCAACCCGAGCTTCGTGTCGCCGGTTGGCCCGGCGATGTCGAGCGCAAGCATCCTCCCCGCACCGAGCGAGTCGCCGTAGCTGAAGCCGCCTGCGATCACGAGCATGTCGGCGTCGTCGAGCCGTGTCGGGTCGTCGACCAGCTCGGCTGCGAGCGCCACGGACGGTTCGGCACCGACGACGGACAGCGCCGCGACGACGTCGACGTCGCGGTTGGTGCCCGGTCCGGCGACGACGAGCGCGCGGGTCGCGCTCATTGGTGCACCATGGCCGTGTGGACGAACGACTGGGACGACGGGCGGTGCACCAATGACCGCTCCGCTGCTGCGCAGCGGCGCACCGTCACGATGATTCGCTCGCGAGGCTCGCTCATTGGTGCACCATGGTCGTGTGGACGAACGACTGGGACGACGGGCGGTGCACCAACGACCGCTCCGCTGCTGCGCAGCGGCGCACCGTCACGATGATTCGCTCGCGAGGCTCGCTCATTGGTGCACCATGGT
>JACDGA010000312.1 GCA_013815505.1 Acidimicrobiia bacterium | reverse complement strand
GTCGCCGTCGTCGGAACGGCGATCGCCATCCCGCTGCTGCGGGTGTGCTGGCTGGTGTTCCGATGGTGTCAGGAGCGCGACACGTGGTTCGCCGTCATCGGGCTCGCACTCCTCGCAGTCGTCGCGTTCGGTGCCATCATGGCGATGGGATCATGAACGCCAGCACGGACATCGACCGAGCCGACCCGCTCCCGCTCTGGGCGCAGCTGCTCGCCATCCTCCGGCGCCGGATCGCTCGCGGCGAGTACGGCGCTGCCTTCCCGACCGACGCCCAGCTCGCCGACGAGTTCGACCTCTCGCGCCACACGGTCCGCGAGGCCGTCCGCCGGTTGCAGGACGAGGGCGTCGTCAATCGGCGCCGTGGCGTCGGATCCGTCGTTGCGACCCCGGTGTTCGAGCAGTCGACGGGTGCGATGTACAGCCTGTTCCGCTCGATCGAGTCCCAGGGCCGAGAGCAGCGCAGCGACCTCATCGACCTCTCCACCACCACCGACGCCGGGATCGCGATTCGGCTCGATCTCCCCGACGCCGCGCCGCTCGTGCGCGTCGAACGCCTCCGCAGAGTCGACGGCGAGCCGCTCGCGCACGACACGTCGTGGCTGCCGCTGCACCTCGCGCAGCCGCTGCTCGACGTCGACTTCGGTCGCACCGGCCTGTACGACGAGCTGGCGCGGACGTGTGGCATCGAGGTCGACGCCGGCACGGAGTGGATCCATCCGATGTTCCCGAGCCCGGCCGAGCGGGCGCGGCTCGAGCTCGGACGGCGAGAGGCGGCATTCCTCATCGAACGTCTCGTGCGAGCGGGCGGACGTGCCGTGGAGTGGCGTGAGTCGGTCGTCCGCGGCGACCGTTACACGTTCGTCGCCAACTGGTCGCCCACCGCCCGCTACCGAAGCGTGCTTGCGCCGGCGGAGTCGGCCCCGTGATCTTCGAGCAGCACTACCTCGACTGTCTGTCGCAGGCGTCGTACTTCGTCGGCGACGAGTCGAGCAAGCGCGCCGTGGTCATCGACCCGCGTCGTGACATCGGGCCGTACCTCGACTCGGCGAGCGAGCACGGGATGGCCATCGAGCTCGTCATCGAGACGCACTTCCATGCCGACTTCCTGTCCGGACATCTCGAGCTCGCCGCCGCCACCGGCGCATGCATCGCCTACGGGGCGGCGGCCGACACCGAGTTCGAGTCGCGCAAGCTGGCTGACGGCGAACGCATCTCGCTCGGCGAGGTGGTGCTCGAGATCCGCCACACGCCGGGGCACACCCCCGAGTCGATCAGCATCGTCGTGTTCGAGCACGACAGCGACGCCGAGCCCTACGGCGTGCTCACGGGCGACGCGCTCTTCGTCGGCGACGTGGGCCGACCCGACCTCCTGTCGTCGAAGGGGATGACGTCGGAGCAGCTGGCCGGGATGCTGTTCGATTCGTTGCACGACAAGCTCCTCACGCTGCCGGACGCCACGCGCGTCTATCCAGCGCACGGCGCCGGCTCGTCGTGCGGCAAGAACCTGTCGACCGACACGTGGTCGACCATCGGCGCCCAGCGCACCAGCAACTACGCCTTGGCGGCGATGTCGAAGGCCGACTTCGTGGACGCCGTCACGGAGGGCCAGGCCGTGCCCCCCGCCTACTTCGCGTTCGACGCGACCCGCAACCGCGAGGTGCACGAGATCCTCGACGAGACGGCCGACCCGGACGCGCTGACGCTCGCCGAGGTCGTGCGCCGTCAGCGAGCTGGTGCCGTCGTACTCGACACCCGTGACTCCAACGAGTTCGCCGTCGGCCACCTCGTCGGCTCGATCAACGTCGGCCTCGACGGCCGCTACGCCGAGTACGCAGGCGGCGTCATCCAGCCGGGTGCGCCGATCATCCTCGTCGCCGACCCGGGAACCGAGCGTGACGCCAAGAACCGGCTCGCCCGGATCGGCTTCGACAACGTCGTCGGGGCCCTTGCCGAGCCGCTCGAGGTGTTCGTCGCCAACCCCGACGACGTCGCCCACAGCCGCCGCCTCGACGTCGCCGAACTCGATCGGCTCCGCGCTGCCGAGCCCGATCTGCAGCTCGTCGACGTGCGCCAGCCGGGGGAGACTGCGGGCGGGAAGATCCCCGACGCGATCGAGATCCCGCTGACGACGCTGAACGAACGATTGCACACGCTCGACGCGATGCGTCCCACCGTCGTGTACTGCGCCGGCGGCTATCGCTCGTCCATCGCTGCCAGCAGGATGGCGGCAGCGGGCTTCGCCGACGTCACCGACCTCCGTGGCGGCTACAGCGCCTGGTCGGCGCAGCACGCGGACGCGGCATCGTGACGCGGGGCGGGGGGCACCACGGCTCCGTCGCGTGCTCAGATGGGGAAGCGGCGGCGTATCCAGTCGGCGAACACCGGGTCGACGATGCTCACGCCGGAATCGCCGGACGTGAGGTGGCCGCGATCGACGAGTCGTCGCCTCGCGTGCTGGGCCGTGCCGGTCGGCAGGTCGAGCACGCTCGCCGCCGTGCCGAAGATCGAACCCCCCGACGCGATCGCCCGCAACACGGCCTTCTCGCCGTCCTGCAAGCCGGAGAACAGTCGCTCGTTGCCGTCGGCGGTGGCGTCACGCAGCAGCGTCAACGCCTCCTCCCACGTCGTCGCGTCGGCCTCGTCGCCCGGAGCGACAAGTCGCCATGCGGTGTCGGCGGCCTGCATCGATCGCTGCGGATGACCGCGGGTGAACGCGGCGATGTTGCGCGGCAGGGGACCGGCGCGTCGTCCCGTTTCGATGAAGCCCTCGGTGACGACGTCGACGACCTCCTCGTTCGAGAGCGGCCCGATCTCGACGAGATCGGCCTGGGCGTAGAACGGCGCTGCCTGATCGCTGAAGAGCGTGCGCATCATCGACGGTTCCGACCCGGCGAACACGAGGCCGATGTCCTGGAAGTGGTGCTGCAGCTTCGTGCGCAGCAACCCGGCCGCACCGTCGACGCGCGAGATGCTGGAGAACTCGTCGAACACCACGACGGTCGGCGACTCCGCCGCCGTGCGCGTGAGGACGTCGAGCAGGCCGTGCGCCACGAGCAGCGGATCGGGTCGCGACCTGGTGGCCGCGCGCAGCTCGAAGCTGACGACACCGAGGTTGACGGAGGCCGCCGCAGCGACCTTGTTGGCGAGCTCGGCGAACCCGCCAGGCACCCGGGCGATGGCGTCGTCGAGCCGCGCGGCGACGTCCGACATCGA
>JACDGA010000311.1 GCA_013815505.1 Acidimicrobiia bacterium | reverse complement strand
CGACCATGCGCATCGACGAGGGAGCGCTCCGCGAGCTGCTCACCGAGTCCAGAGACCTCCATTTGGATTCGATGCGATCTGCGGCTGCATCAGTAGAGGAGTTCGAGGCCATCGGCGAGACCCGCCGCAGGGATGGCATCGATCTCTCCGCCACAGCGCTCTCGCGAGTCGCTCGGTACGACACGAGTCGTCGGGACGTGCTGGCGGGTGGCGGTGCCACATCGATCGCGTGGATGATCCGGGGCCTGTTCGCCGGCGGTGTCGGAACGGCGCTCTCGGCGTTGCTCTCGTCCCCTGCGCACGCCGACGAGGCGCTGGATGTCCAGATCCTCCAGACAGCCGTCTCGCTCGAGCTTCTTGCGATCGCGACGTATGGGGCTGCACTCGAGCTGCCCTTCATCGTCAACGGCAATTCGGTGGTGAGGGCCTTCGCAGAGACCACGATGATGCAGCATTCCGAGCACGCAGCCGCGTTCAACGCCCAGGCGAAAGCGCTCGGCGGGGCAGAGCAGACGAACCCCAACCCGAAGTACACACCGATTGTCGAGGCCGCGAAGCCTACGCTCAAGGGGCCAGGTGACGTGGTCATGCTCGCGATCACCCTTGAGACCGTGGCAACGCAGACATACGTGAAGAATGCGTCGCTCCTGACCGACTCGCCGACCAAGTTGCTGATGGCGAGCGTCTCGGGTGTGGAGGCGCAACACCTCGCGACACTGCGCGCGGTCGCCGGCCTGCTCCTCTACGGCAAGCCCGAGCTCATCGCGCTGCCGACCGACCCAGCTCAACTGCCAGCGGCTGCCGGCAGCGGGTCGTTCCCGAGACCGTTCGAGGGCACCGCGATGGCGAGCCCACCCGAAGAAGGAGCCGTGCAATGAGCATCGACGAACACGTCCACGATCAGCAGGGCGCTTCCTCCGACGCCCGACCAGCGGGCGCTCCCGCCACGGACCTGCGGGTCGGAGGTCGCCGACGGCTCCTGTTCGGTGGGGTGGCGACCGCGTTCGCCGCCATCGCCACGGCGTGCAGCAGTGACGAGGACACAGGGTCGAGCACGCCGTCCAGCGAATCGACGCAGTCCGGGCCGGTCTCGACGTCCTCGGCGGTGACCACTCGCGACTCGTCGACGGCCGCAACAGGCGGTGGTACGACACCGGCGACCACGGCTGGGGGCAGCGACACGACGACGGCCGAAGGTGACGACGGCGCCGACGACGGGACCGCGAGCAGCGAGCCGGGTGGCGAGGAGGACGGCGCGACCTCCGACGGCAAGAACCAAGAGGCCGACGTGCCGGTCCGAGAGGGCGATGCGGACGGCGGGCGCGACCCGAACAACCCAACCCAGGAGGAGCTGAGCGACGAGCTCGCACAGGACCTGGCCACCATCCAACTCGCGGCCGGGCTGGAGGTCCTCGCCGTCAACACCTACCGCCGCACTTCACTCGCGGCCGTCTTTGGTGCGCTCGGCGCGGTCCCTCCAGCGGTCGCGGAGTTCGTCATCACCGTCATGGGGCACCACCGGGCCGCGCTTGACGAGCTGAACCGTACGCTGCTTCTCGCGGGACACCCCGCGGTGACGACGCCAAACGCCGAGCTCCAGCCGGTCGTCGACGCGGCCTTCGCCGCCGTCAACGATGTGCCGGGGGCCGCTCGTCTCGCGCTGATGCTCGAGGAGATCGCGGCCGCGACCTACCTCGCCGCGATCCCGGAGATCAAGTCCCCCGAGGCTGTCGCCTTCGCCGCATCGGTCTATCCGATCGACATGCAGCATGCATCGGTGCTGCGCTTCGTGCTCGGCAAGTATCCGGTGCCGAAGGTCTTCGGCACGGTTGAGAAAGCCGCCAGCCCCGTCTGACGCCGCCCACGTGAGGTGAGCGGACGACGTCGACGACCTCGAGCCCGGCGACGGCGCGATCGTTCGCGTCGACGGTCACGCGGTTGCCGCGTTCCGGGATTCGGACGGCACCGTCACTGCCGTCACTGCGCGATGCACGCATCTCGGATGCATCGTCCACTTCAACGAGGCAGAGCGTACGTGGGACTGTCCGTGCCACGGATCACGATTTGCTCTCGACGAGCACGTCATCGACGGACCTGCCACCGAAGACCTCTCAGCGGTCGTCGTCGAGCCTCCGCACCGCTGATCATCGCGTCAGTCGCCGACCCGTTTGGGGGCGTCGTGATCGGACGGCTTACACCGACGAGTGCTCGGAGCGCGGGGTCGAGTCGCGGTTCGGGCTCTGCTCGTCCGAGTAATACGACTCGAGGTGCTGGCGCACTGTCGCGCGGGCACGGTGGAGCAGGACCCGCTGGTTGCTCTCGGACAGTTCCAGTAGACCGCATACCTCATCTGCCGACCAGTTCTCGCCATCGCGAAGGCCGACGACCAACCGCTGCATCGTCGGCAGCCGGCGGATCGCCGCGAAGATGACGCCCACCGCCTCCGCACCGAGGACGCCGTCGTCGGCCGGACATTCCCAGGATCTCACCTCATGCTTCCAGTGCCCGGACCACTGCACGTCCTCGCATGTGCTGAGAAAGCGGTCCGCCGGAACTGACCGGCCATCGAGCTCTCGCATCGCTTGGAACGGATCTGGTCGGCAGCGATGCTCGCGCCGGCCTGCCGTCTTCGCCCGGTTGGTGAGGATCCGGAACATCCACGTCTTCAGCGACGCACGCCCCTCGAAGCGGTCGACTCCCTCCAGCACTGCGAGCAGGGTTTCCTGTACGACGTCCTCAGCAGTGGCGTGGCTCGACACGTAGGTCCTGGCGACGCGCATCATCGAACTCTGGTAGAGGCTGATCAGATGGACGAACGCACGCTCGTCGCCCGCGCGCAGCCCCTCGAGAACAAGACCGTCCTCGTCAGAGGCCACTGGCCCCTCGGCGAGCCGCACCGCCTGAGCCATTCGCGTGATGTGTGCCACCGTGCGTACCACCGATCGTCGTGGGACGACGCTCGGGTCCGGGAGCGGCTCTCACGAAAATCGCTCGTCGGCGCCGTCCGCTCGTCCGTTGCGGGTCGGCACGACGATTGTAAGAAGACGACGTCGTGTCGGTCTGCCCCCACTTTCGTGTCACTTCCTCCGACTGGCAGTATGGCCAGATGCCGTTCAGTGACGTGCTGCGAGCGCAGATGCGTCGCCCGCCCGGCTATTCCCCCGGTCTGGTCAGCCGCTTGTCCGGTGTGCCCAAGGCGACGATCGGGTACGGCGCGACGCG
>JACDGA010000310.1 GCA_013815505.1 Acidimicrobiia bacterium | reverse complement strand
CTTGCCCGCTCGACGACGCGTCCATCCAGGTGCTGCCGCCGACACACGCCGCAGGCGGGCCATCGCTCAGCCCCTCCCCAGCACGACGCCGCCGTTGATCTGCACGATCTGGCCGGTCGTGAACCCGGCGAGCGGGGACACGAGGTGGGCCACCAGCTCGGCAATCTCCTCGAGCGCCCCCGGTCGGCCGACCGGGATGGACGCGGCGCGTCCGGCGATGTCGTCGGCGGACCAACCCGCCCAGAACTCGGTGTCGGGCACGAAACCCGGAGCGACACTGTTCACCGTGACGCCATCCGCGGCGAGCTTCGTCCCCAGCCAGAGCGACCAGTTGTGGACTGCGGCCTTCGCCGCGCCGTACGAGCTGGCACCACGCACGCCGGCGACCGAGCCGACGAACACGATGCGGCCGCCCGGGCGGGTGATCGACGGCAGAAGGGACTCGGTGAGCAGCACCGTGGTGAGCACGTTGCCCTCGAAGTTGGCGGTCCAGTCCTCGACGACCCCTGAGAGGCCGGCACGATCGGTGTCGAAGTTGCCGCCCGCGTTCGCCACCAGCACGTCGACGTCGCCACGTTCGGTGATGGCGGATGCGGCGCGTTCGACGTCGGCAGGGTGCCGCAGATCGGCGACCTCGTAGCGAACCCGATCCTCGCCGCCGGCGTCGCTGCTGCCACCAGCGCGGGTTCGCAGCTCCTCGCAGGCCGCCTGCAGCACGTGCTCGCGGCGTCCGACGAGCACGACCTCGTCGCCATCGGCGAGCAATCGTGCCGCGATCGCCCTGCCGATGCCGGTGCCGCCACCGCTGATGACTGCCCTCCGCGCCATCTCCCGAGTCTGGCGCGTGGCCGTCGTGATCGTCGTCGTCAGCGGTGCGAACTGTCAGCGCGTGTGGGGTTGTTCGTGTCGTACGGGTGTGGTTCCATGATGGGATGGACATCGAACAGGTGTGCGACGAGTTGCGAGTGGTCGCCGGCCGGCTCGGCGCGATCGAGGTCGACGAGTCGGTCGACCCTGCCGGGATCCGGCGTGGGGTGACCGAGTTGAGCCGTGTCCGCGCGGCGGTGATGCGATTGCAGCTCGCGTTCACGTCCCGAGCAGCCGTGCAGGCCGAGACCGGTGAGGCGCCGCCGGTGCTGGACGTGTTGACCGGCGCCGGGAAGGTGTCGACGCGTGAGGCAACCGAATCGGTGCGTCACGTCGAACTGCTCCGGGTGTTGCCGCGGGTTGCCGCTGCGCTTGGTGCGGGTCGGCTCGTCGAAGGACACCTCGCCGTGCTCGCCACTGCTCGCCGCCGTCTCGACCCCGCACTGCGAAATGAGTTCGACGGTCATGACGCCGCGCTCGCTGCTGCTGCTGGCGGGTTGAGCCCGGACAGGTTCAAGCGTCACATCGCGTTGTTGGTCCGCCAGTTGGAAGCCTCGATGGCACAGCAGCTCGACATTCGCCGTCGTCGGGCGTGCCGGTTGTCCAAGCACGTCGACGCCATCTCAGGGATGTATCGGTTGTCGGGCGAGTTCGACCCTGAGACCGGTGCACGCCTGTTCGGTGCGATCGACGCCACCGTCAACCGGTTACGCCAACACCCCGAATCCCTCGTCCCCGGCGACGACCCACACGATCCGCTCGGCACTGAACCCGAGTTCATCGCCGCTCACGCCCTCGCGCGGTTGGTGTCTGCGGGTCGTGTCGCCGACCGGCCCGGCACCGCCGAAGTCGTCGTCCTCATCGATCACCACACGCTGCAACACGGTGCCCATGACCGCACCGTCGCCGAGTTGCATGACGGCACACCACTCGATCCCGCCACGATCGGCCGGTTGTGCTGCGACGCTGCCATCCGAGCCGTCGTCACCTCCGCCGACGGCCAGGTGCCACTGTCAGTGGGACGCGAATCACGCACTGCGACCCCCGAACAACGCCGAGCACTACGCGCGGTGCACCGTGACTGCGCGATCGACGACTGCGACGTGCGGTTCGACTGGTGCCAAATCCATCACATCGACCCATGGGACCCCGTTGGGCTCACCGACCTCGACAACCTCGTACCCCTCTGCACACGGCACCATCACCTCGTCCACGAAGGACGATGGCAACTCCAACTCGAACCCCACGACCGCACCCTCACCCTCACCACACCCGACGGCACCACCTACCGAACCATGCGACCACCCGGCCTCGCCCCACCCGCCGCAGCCACCGCCGCCTAACGACGGATGTTGCCGATCAGCGAGGCGCCCAGGGCACGTCGCCGGCCGCCCATGGATGCTCGCTCCAGAACGTCGCGAGCACATCGCGGCGAGACCGCGGTCCGTGGACTCGGTTCGGCGCGGCGAGGGCGGCACGGATGCCGGCGGTCTCGGACGGCGAGCACGGTGTCGTCGGGACATCGATGCCGAACAGCTCGATCGCGTTCTCGCCGAGGATCCGCCGCTTCACGTCCTTCGTCAACGCCGGATAGCCGAACCGCTGCTGAAACGACTCGCTGATCTCGAACGTGCGGAAGGCGGCGATCTGGTCCTGGGGTGACCCGTACCAGATCGAGTCGGTGCCCCACAGGATGCGATCCGGTCCGAACGCGACGAGCAGCTTGCCCAGCACGTGCGCCGCCTCGTCGGGGCGGCCCATGAGCGTGCGCCATGTCGAACCCAGCTCGGCGTAGACGTTGCCACGCTGCCCGATGCCCGACTGCGACACACTGCGCACGAGTCGATCGACACCTGCGCCCTGCGGCTCGTACGGACCCTCGGTAATCGCCGGCTCGTACCCCGAGTGGTACACCAGGAAGGCGACGTCCGGGTTTGCCTCGGCTGCAGGGCCGATGTCGACCGGCGACGCGTACGGGTTGCCGCCGGCGAGTCCCTTGTGCACGGCCACGACGGGCACACCGGTGTCGCGGGCCGCGTTGATGAACGCCGTGCCGATCTGGGGTGCGTCGGGGTCGTGGTCGTCGAGGTACCACCCGCCGGGGGAGTGCGTGTAGACCTTCCACGCGCACAGGTCGTGCTCGTCGGCGATCTGGGCCATCGACTCGAGCGCC
The DNA here is from genome assembly GCA_013815505.1 of Acidimicrobiia bacterium. GTDB lineage: Bacteria > Actinomycetota > Acidimicrobiia > Acidimicrobiales > Ilumatobacteraceae > JACDHN01. The sequence continues at coordinate 186 of JACDGA010000310.1, read as the reverse complement.
GCTCCCAGCGGCCCCACGTCGGGCACGGCATGGCCCTGGATCAGCACTCGCTCGTCACCGCAGAGCTCGTGGCCAGCTCGGCGTCCACGCTCCATCGCGTCGATCGACAACGGATCGGCGTCGCCGACCACGGGCACCGCCGAGATGACCGCCACCGCCGTATCACTGCCGCCGAGCACGAGATCG
>JACDGA010000309.1 GCA_013815505.1 Acidimicrobiia bacterium | reverse complement strand
TTGCGCACGTACGACGTGAGCAGGGCCGCCTTCACGGCGGTATTGGCGGCCTTCGGCACGGCGACGTACACGAGCTGGGGCTCGTCCCACACGGTGATCGACCATTCCATCTCGGTCAGCTCCCGTCCGCCCCGAGCACGATCCGCAGTGCCCGCAGCAGGTACCTGCGTCCTCGGTCGCCGCGTCGCCGCGCCCACCGCTTGGCCGGTCCGGCCACCTGACGGACGAACGGTATCGGTGAGCCGCCTGGCAGTCCGAGTGACGTCAGTCGCCTGCCCTTGAAGTAGCGCCGCGACGGTCCGTCGACGTGGTCGGCGAGCCAACGCTCGCTGTCGTCGCGCAGCGCCGCGAGGCGCCTCGGCTGCATGCAGTACGAGACGGTGTCGACGAGCGGTTGCACCCGCACCGCCGTCACATCGCAACCGAGCAGCGGCAGGGCAGGAGGCTGGCGCGTCACCTCCAGATCGGGCAGCAGCTCGGCGGCGATGGTGACCGGGATCCTGTTGCTGTTCTCGTAGGGCCTGAGCGCCTCGAGCAGGTCATCGGTGCCGACCGTCGCCGCCGGGATGCCGTAGAGGCGCGGTGCGGTGAGGAGCGCCGTCGAGAAGCAGCCGACGACGAACCGTGGCGGCATCGCCATGAACAGGGTTTCGGCGGGCGTCGTGGGCGAGACGACGACGAGATCGTGGCCCTCGTCGCGTGCCCAGTCGCGGAGCTGCTCGGTGTGGAACAACGGCGCGCTCGGGTGTGCCTTGAACCAGACCGTCGAGACCCCGGCGGCGGTCGCGGCGCAGATCATGCGTTGGTGGAGCCGCTGCTCCTCACCGACGCTGATCACGCCGAGCGCGGACAGGAACTGGCCGACCACCAGCGCCGGGGGCGCCTCCGAGTCGTAGGTGCCAGGGAGCTCGGCTGCGACCTGCTCGTGCATGCCATCGAGCACCTTGCGCAGCGCACCGACATCGAAGGGGATGGCGGCGGTGCCGAACTCGCGCAGCAGCGCCGGCCGCAGCCCAGGGACGAGATCGGGATGCACGATCTGGCGGACGCGGTCGCCGATCCCCGGGCCGATGTTGTCGCGCGTGGGACCGTAGGTCATCAGACCATCGGCGTAGACGACGACCTGGCTGGAAGCGAACACCGTCGCCAGCGTCCGGGCGGGTGGCACCTGGATCGACTCGACGACGAGGTCGACAGGTCCGCGGCCGAGATCCCAGATCGAGCGCAGCGCCCGCTCCCACATCGGGACGTCGTCGGTACGTGGCGTCCACGCTGCCGGGTGCATCGGGGCGATCGCGTCGTTGTAGTGGTGGATCGCGTCGAAGTGATCGCTCACGGCGGCGAACGCTGCGAACTCGTCGACGAGCGTCGCCACCTCGGGCGTCGCCGTGGTGTTGGCCACGACGAGGATGCGTCGATCGGCGCGGGGTAGCGCACCACTGTCGATCGCAGCGGCGACCGTTGCGGCGCCGTAGAGCGTGGACACGAGGACGACCTGGGTCATCGCGTCCCAGTCCGTCGCATCAGGCTCTGCAGCGCGTCGACACGTCGGTCGCCCATGGCCCCGAACACCTCGGCGAGCTCGTCGCTGTCGATGTCGTACAGCGCTGCGCTGGCACGTCGATGGAGCAGATCGCGTACCTCTGGCGTGAACCGTGCGTCGAGCGAGAGATGATGGGCGATGATCGCGCAGAACGACCGGACCGCTTTGTGGTGGATGCGCGGATCGAGGTTCGGGCGACGGTCGAGGTCGTCGAGGATGACGGCGAAGGCGTCGAGGAAGTGCAGCTGGCGCTCGTCGCCGATCTGGGTCAGCGAGCCGGCGACCTCGCGACGGTAGAACAGGCCGTGGAGTCCGACGACGGCGTGGGAGGCGGCGTCGAGGTACAGCCGCCACAACCACGGGCGGTCCTCGCAGGTGTGCAGCGGATCGAAGTGAAGGCGCCCGCGTGGGATCTGTTGCAGGTCGAAGATCCCTGCCCAGGCGTACGGGTAGTCGATGCCCGACGAACGCTCGCTCGGCAGGATCGACTCGCGCGGCGCGAAGACCTCGTTGCGGCGGCCCTCGGGCGAGCGGATGACCCTGCGGGTCCGGTCGCGCACCTGGACGTGGTCGACTCGCACGAACTCGCATCCGAAGAGCTCGATGGCGTCCACGAGGTCGCTCAGGTAACCCGGCCCGTACCAGTCGTCGGCGTCGAGGAACGTCAGGTAGCGACCCTGCGCGGCGTCGATGCCGGCGTTGCGTGCGCCACCGAGGCCGCGATTGACGTCGAGGTCGACGACGCGTGCGCCCGGCACCTTGTCGGCCCAGCGGTGCAGCTCGTCGCGGGTGTCGTCGCCCGACCCGTCCTCGACGAGGACGAACTCGACGCCGGGCTGCGCCTGGCGGGCGAGGTTCTGCATCGCAGCCGGGATGAAGTCCACGGCGCGGTAGAAGGGGACGACGACCGAGAGTCTCATGCCGGCACGATCTTGGCCTGTGGGGTTGCGCCAGGGGGTTGATGCTGTCGAGCGATGGCATCGATCTCGTTGATGAGGGCGACGACGCGAGGCGGCGCCGCCGGGGTCCAGTCGCTAGCGACCAGGTGCGTCACGTCGAACCGGGTCGGCCTCGGGGAGCGGACGATCGGCACAGTCATCGCAGCGGTCATGGGGAAGCCGTGGATCACCACGTCGTCGGGTGTGTCGCGCAGCATCAGCTCTGCACAAGGATGCCCGCTCGGGCAGACGTGCGCACCGAGGTCGGTCGCGAGCTGGAGCGCCCAGGTCGCATCGCGGCGATGAGGGACGAACACGTCACCCTCGCCGCCGAGGCGGTCACGCAGCCATTTCTCGTAGACGTCGCGACGGATGTGACCGTCGACGCACAACGCGCTACCGAGCACGATGCGGGTCGCGCCGGCGAGGGCGTGCTCGCCGGCGGTCTCCGGCAGCTCCACCGAGCGTGCCCAGGCGAAGTCATGGCGAATGTGGCGGATCGACCGCCGTTCGAGCGCGGCGGTCAACTCTGACGAGACGGGGAGACCGCCGACGAGGACGACCTCGGTGCGACGTGCCGACCGCGAGAGGCGGATGGCGGCGACCGTGCCGAGCATCGCAGCCGTGCGGCGCCGCTCGTGGACGCGAGCGAGCGCGCCCTCGCTGGCGAGCACGCGCCACGCATGGAGCGCCGACGCACCGTCTTCCAGCAACACGATGCGTCGGTGGCGACCCGCCAGTGCGAG
>JACDGA010000308.1 GCA_013815505.1 Acidimicrobiia bacterium | reverse complement strand
CGGGGACCGCGGCTGCGACGAGACCGTTCTTCGTGCAGTTGTTGCGGAAGATGTCGCTGAAGCTCGGCGCGATCACGGCGTCGAACCCCGCCTGCTGGATCGCCCACACAGCGTGCTCGCGTGACGAGCCGACGCCGAACGCCCGTCCGGCAACGATGAAGCTCGCACCCGCATAGCGCTCGTCGTTGAGGACGAAGTCGCGGTCGTCGCGCCAGGAGGCGAACAGGCCCTTCTCGAAGCCGGTTCGCTCGACGCGCTTCAGCCACTCTGCGGGGATGATCTGGTCGGTGTCGACGTCCGACCGCCGCAGCGGAACGCCGGTGCCCGTGAGCAAGCGCACGGCCTTCATCGGGTGGTCCCGATCGGCACGAGGTCTTCGGGGACGGCGAGATGACCAGCGACTGCGGTCGCCGCCGCCACCCGGGGCGACACGAGGTGCGTCCTGCCACCGCGTCCCTGGCGGCCCTCGAAGTTGCGGTTGCTCGTGCTCGCTGCCCGCTCACCCGGCGCCAGGCGGTCCGGGTTCATCGCCAGGCACATCGAGCACCCGGGCTCGCGGAAGTCGGCACCGGCCGCCGTGAAGATGTCGACGAGGCCCTCGGCCTGCGCCTGCGCGCTCACGGCGTGACTGCCCGGCACGATCATCACCCGCTTGGCCGTGACGGTGCGGCCGTCGAGCACGCCAGCGACGGCACGTAGGTCCTCGATCCTCCCGTTCGTGCAGGAACCGATGAACACTGTGTCGACGGCGATGTCGCGTAGCGGCGTGCCCGGCTCGAGGCCCATGTAGGCGAGCGCCCTCGTCACGGTGTCGCGCGCTGTGGGGTCGTCCTCGTCGGAAGGGTCGGGGACGACACCGTCGATCGTGGTCACCTGCGCGGGGTTCGTGCCCCACGTGACGTGTGGCGACAACGTCGCCGCGTCGACGTGCACCTCCGTGTCGAACACGGCGTCTTCGTCGCTGTACAGCGTGTCGCGCCACTCGGCGACGGCGAGCGCCCACTGTTTGCCGGCCGGCGCGTGCTCGCGTCCGGCCAGATAGTCGAACGTGATGTCGTCGGGCGCAACGAGCCCGGCCTTGGCGCCCGCCTCGATCGACATGTTGCACAGCGTCATGCGGCCCTCCATCGACAGTGACCGGATGGCACTGCCGCGGTACTCGATGACGTGGCCGATGCCACCGCTCGTGCCGATCCGGCCGATGATCGCAAGGATGACGTCCTTCGCCGTGACGTCGGGGGCGAGCTCGCCGTCGACTGTGACGGCCATCCACTTCGGGCGGCTCTGGGGGAGCGTCTGGGTGGCCAGCACGTGCTCGACCTCGGACGTACCGATGCCGAATGCCAGCGCGCCGAACGCGCCGTGGGTCGCGGTGTGACTGTCGCCGCAGACGATGGTCATCCCCGGCAGCGTTCGTCCCTGCTCGGGGCCGATGATGTGGACGATGCCCTGGTGGTCGTCGCCCATCGGATAGTGGACGATGCCGAACTCTGCGGCGTTGGCGCGCAGCGTGTCGACCTGCTTCGCCGAGATCGGATCCTCTATCGGGCGGTCGATGTGCTCGGTCGGGACGTTGTGGTCCTCGGTGGCGATCGTCAGCTCGGGTCGGCGCACGCGGCGCCCGTCGAGCCGCAGCGCCTCGAACGCCTGCGGGCTCGTCACTTCGTGCACGAGGTGGAGGTCGATGTAGAGGAGATCGGACTCGCCGTCGGCGCGGCGCACGACGTGACGGTCCCAGATCTTCTGCGCCAGCGTCCGTGGCTTGTTCATGTCGACGGTCTTGCGGTAGGTTCCCACATTATGGGATAGGATTCTTGCTTGATGGGCACAACCGTAACCGCCGTCCGTGTAATCGACAAGGCCGTGACGCTGATCGAGGTGCTGCGCGACGGTGGCGGGCACACGCTCGGCACCGCCGGCGCTGCCGCCGGTCTGCCCCGCGCAACGACGCACCGGCTCCTGACCGCGCTCGAGGCGCACGGTCTCGTGCGTCGCGACCACGACGGCCGCTACCAGCTCGGCCTCGGTCTCGCAGCGCTCGGCCGAGCGGCGCTCGATGCCTTCCCGCTAGCCGAGCAGGCCCGCCCCGAGCTGGCGCGCCTCGCCGAGGAGACGGGTGAGAGCACGCAGCTCTTCGTTGCCGATCGCGAGGGCCGGCGTTGCGTGGTGTCGGTGCAGTCGCCGCACGGCCTGCGCTGGATCGTCCCAGAGGGCGCGCTGTTGCCGCTCGGTGTCGGGTCGGCCGGCAGGATCCTGGCGCCCTCCGGCGGCACATCCGACGTCGTCCGCAACGGGTGGCTGGAGAGCGTCGAAGAGCGCGAGCCGGGCGTGGCGTCGGTCAGCGCCGCCGTGCGCGAGCGCGGCGGCCGCACGATCGCAGCGATCAGCGTGAGCGGTCCGCTCTCGCGGCTCACCGACAGTCCTGGCCTACGCTTCGGGCCCGCCGTGCTGGAGTGCGCCAAACGGGTGGGGCATAGGCTGACGGCGTGACCGACACCGCAACCGTCGTCGCCGCTATGCAGGTCGAATCCCTACCGAGCGACTGGGCCGAGCAGGTTCACGAGCTCGCAAAGCAGCGCAACGCCGTCCTGCTCGCCCACAACTACCAGCTCCCCGACATCCAAGACGTCGCCCACCACGTCGGCGACTCGCTCGCCCTGTCTCGCATCGCAGCCGACACAGATGCCGACACCATCGTGTTCTGCGGCGTGCACTTCATGGCCGAGACCGCCAAGATCCTGGCCTACGACAAGACCGTGCTGATCCCCGACGAGCGCGCGGGTTGCAGCCTGGCCGACACCATCAACGGCGACCTCCTGCGGGCGTGGAAGGCCGAGCATCCCGGCGCCGCCGTCGTGTCGTACGTCAACACCACGGCCGAGGTGAAAGCGGAGACCGACATCTGCTGCACCTCGTCCAACGCCGCCGACGTCGTGAGCTCGATCCCCTCCGATCAAGAGGTGCTGTTCTGCCCCGACCAGTTCCTCGGCGCGCACGTGCAACGGCTCACCGGTCGCGACAACATGCACATCTGGATGGGGGAGTGCCACGTCCACGCCGGCATCAACGGCGCCGAGCTGCGCCAGCGCGTCGAGGACGAGCCCGACGCCGAGCTGTTCATCCATCCCGAGTGCGGCTGCGCCACGAGTGCGCTCTACCTCGCCGGCCAGGGCGTCGTCCCCGAGGAGCGCACGAGGATCCTTTCGACAGGCGGGATGGTGGACGCGGCCCG
>JACDGA010000307.1 GCA_013815505.1 Acidimicrobiia bacterium | reverse complement strand
GGCGATGGTGCTCTGGCCTGCGGCGTCGCCGCCGTTGATGGCTCGGTAGAGCAGGAAGCCGCCGATGGCGAGGGCGACGAGGGCGAGGAACGCAGCGAGCGCGTACCAGCCGTTGCGCGAGCGTGGCTCGGGCTGGCGCTGGCGGACCGGCATTGTGCCGCTCGGGGCCGGGCCTCCTGCACGCATCGCCGTCGTCTGGTTGGCCCGTGCGGCGGCGGCCGCAGCTGCCGCCGCTGCTGCAGCGCCGTGAGCGTCGACGATGGCGCGCAGCGCGTCTGGCTGCTCGCCGTTGCTGAAGCGTCGCAGGTCGTCGCGCAGGTCGTCGGCCGAGGCGTAGCGGCGTTCGGGATCCTTGGCGAGCAGCTTGGCGACGATCGACTCGTAGCCACGAGGCACGTCGGCGACCACCTGGTTCAACGGCTTGGGGGCGTCGTGGACCTGCTTGTAGGCGATGGCGACGGGGTTGTCGCCGACGAACGGCGCCTGCCCGGCGAGCATCTCGTACATCACGATGCCGAGCGAGTAGAGGTCGCTGCGGGGGTGTGGCTGGGCGCCCTGGGCCTGCTCGGGCGAGAAGTACGTGGCGGTGCCCATGACTGCGCCGGCCTGTGTGAGCTTCGACTCGGTGGCGGCACCCATCGCCCGTGCGATTCCGAAGTCGGCGACCTTCACCTGACCGTCGGAACCGATGAGGATGTTGGCGGGCTTGATGTCGCGGTGCACGAGCCCCGCCTTGTGGGCGAACGACAGCGCGGCCGCCACCTCGGTCGCCACCTCGGCGGCCTGCTGGCTCGTCAGCTGACGGTTGTTGCGCAGGATGTCCGCGAGCGTGCGCCCGTGCACGTACTCCATCGCGATGTAGTACGTGCCGGAGTAGCGGCCCCAGTCGTAGACGTTGACGATGTTGGGGTGGCTGAGGTTGGCCGCCGCCTGGGCCTCGCGGCGGAAGCGCTCGACGAAGTTGGGGTCGGTGGCGAACTCGGGGAACAGCACCTTGATCGCCACTTGGCGGTCGAGCAACCGGTCGCGGGCGACGAACACGTCTGCCATGCCGCCACGACCGATGCGCTTGCCGATCTCGTAGCGGTCGTTGAGGACGATCGGTCCGCCGTTGCCGTTCACCATCGGCCACCACCCGTGAGGTTCGCGGGTCGGCTCATTCAGGGATCGCCAGTGCGGCATCGAGGACGGTCTTGGCGATCGGCCCTGCGAGGCGTCCGCCGGTGCCCGCCGAGATCTCGGCGTTCGTGCCCTTCAGCATCACGGCGACGGCGTAGCGCGGCTGGTCGGCGGGGGCGAACGCCATGATCCAGGCGTGCGATCGCTGCGGCTGGCCGGGATCGTTGAGCTGCGCCGTCCCCGTCTTGGCAGCCACGGGCACACCACCGGCGAGCGCCAAGCAGCACGAAGCCGTGCCCCGCGTCGCCACACCCTGCATGAACGAGTTCAGCAGCAGCGCCGTCTCGGGGCCGATCGGGCGCTTCCACACCTTGGGCTCGTGACGATCGAGGACGCGCCCCGAGTGGTCGAGCTCGGCGTCGACGACGTGCGGCTCCAGCATCTCGCCGCCGTTGGCGACCGTGGCCGCGATCATCGCCATGTGCAGCGGCACGAGTTGCACCTCGTTCTGTCCGAACCCTCGGATCGCCAGCAGCGGCAGCTCGCGGTCGAGGTTGTCGGTCGATCCGAACGTGCTGGCGACGGGGCGCGGCATGTCGATGGGGAGCTCCTCGCCGATGCCCCACTCCTGAACGCCGGCGACCATGCGCTCGGGTCCGATCTCGATGGCGGTCTTGGCAAACGGGATGTTGCAGCTGCGGGCGAACACGTCGGGTAGGACGCCACCGCACGACGTGCCCTCGAAGTTCTGGATCGGGTTGTCGGTGAGCGGCGGCACGTACGTCGTCTCGACGGGGAACGCCGTCTGCGTGTTGATGACGCCGGCCTCGAGCGCCACACCCGTGGTGATGACCTTGAACGTCGACCCCGGCATGTACCGCTGCTGGTAGGCGTTGGCGAGCAGCGGGTCGCCCGGCGCCTCCTGCAGGAACTCGAGCACGTTGCTGGCGGCGCCGAAGTCGAGCGCCGACACGGGGTTCGGGTCGTAGCTCGGGTAGCTCCACATCGCAGCAACGCCGCCGGTCTCGACGTCGAGGACGACGACCGTGCCCTCACGCTCGCCGAGCGCGTCCTTGGCGACCTGTTGTAGGTCGGCACGCATGCTCAGGCGGACCGAGCCCGAGTTGTCGCCGCGACCACCGATCAGCTCGCCGAGCCCGAGCACTCGCTGCGCCCCGGTGGTGCCGATGAGGACGTCGGAGTACTCCTTCTCGATCTGGGTCGAGCCGTTGCCGAGCGAGTAGTAGCCGGTGACGTTGGCGAACAGGTCGGCGGTGGGGTAGCGGCGCTGGTAGTCGTACTCGCCGCCGGCGGGCGCTGTGACGGATTCGGCGACGGTGACGCCGTCGGCGGTGACGATGGGACCGCGGGGCTGGTTGAACTCGCGCACGATGGCGCGCTTGTTGTCGACCTTGGCGTCGAGCTCTTCTTTGCGCTCGACCTGCCACCAGTTGAGCGCTGCGAACAGGCCGATGTAGAGCGCCATGAACGCGGCGGCGAGCTGACGGACCTGGCGGTTCATGAGAGCGCTCCTGCGGGGGCGCGGCGGGCGTCGCGGTCTTCGGCACGGCGCAGGCGCCATGCCGCCCAGCGTTCGCCGAGTGTCGGGTCGTCGGGCAGCTCGCCGAGGCGGCGTGCGGACGAGTCGCTGAGGCGCAACATCATGGCCAGCAGGATGTAGTTGGCGAGCAGCGACGAGCCGCCGTACGACACGAACGGCAGCGTGATGCCGGTGAGCGGGATCACCTTGATGACGCCGCCGACGATGATGAACGCCTGGATGCCGACGATCGTGGTGAGACCGACGGCGAGCAGCTTCTCGAAGCTGTTGTCGGTGCGCATCGCCACGCGCAGCCCGCCGCCGACGAGCATGAGGTAGGCGATGAGCACGGTGGCGGCGCCGACGAGCCCGAGCTCCTCGCCGATGGAGGCGAAGATGAAGTCGTTCTGCGCCTCGGGCACAGTATTGGGGCTGCCGACGCCGAGCCCGGTGCCGAGGATCCCGCCGTCGGAGAGGCCGTAGAGCGCCTGGACGATCTGGTAGCCGTCGTCGAGCGGATCGGCCCACGGGTTGAGCCAGATGTCGACGCGCTGTTGCACGTGGCCGAACGCCTTCCA
>JACDGA010000306.1 GCA_013815505.1 Acidimicrobiia bacterium | reverse complement strand
GGTCCGAACAGATGAGTGAACGGCGCCAGCAGATCGAGTTGGAGTGGCCCGAGATTGTTGATCGACTTCTCGAGTCCACTGCTCCCCGACGACCAGGCCCCGAGCAGCGGGTGGTTGGCCGTGAGCACGTCGCTCGAGCGGACGGCGAAGTAGGCGGCGTCGCCCAGTGGCAGCCAGTCGCTCGCGAACTTGCGGACCCCCATCACGACGATGGGCAGGCACGGAATGACGACCGACCACCGGGCCAACCGCTCGTAGACGTCGCCGCGCACCAGGCGATCGGTCATCACCTGGACACAGTAAGCGGGCAGGCGATGGCAGGGCCGCACCACTCCTACTTCGCTGACGATGGCGTGACCGCAACGCCGTGACTGAACTGGTCGCCGACCCGGTTCTGCCGGCGATGTGACTCAATGTGACCGATAAGGACTTGCACGCCCGCCTGAGACGTGACTGTCATTGCGTGACGAGCCCCGTCGGCGTCGCCTTCCCGCCACGCGACGTACCCCCGATCCAGCCCGGCGCTCGTTGGAGGTCAGTGATGAACGCCACGATGCCAGCCGTCAAGTCCGAGCCCCGTGGCGCCCTTGCGCGCCTGGCCCGGTGGTGCTCGCACCATCGCTGGCTCGTCATCGGCGTCTGGCTCGTCGTGATGTTCGTCGCCCAGGGCGCTGCCGCCGCCGCAGGCCCCGACTACCGCACCGACTTCGTGCTGCCCGAGAGCGAGTCGAACGAGGTGTTCGAGCTGCTCGAGGACGCCGATCCCAACAGCGCCGGATTCAGTGCCCAGATCGTCGCCCGCGCCGACAACGGGGTCGAGGATCCCGCTGTGCGATCGAACCTCGAGTCGCTGTTCGGGTACGTCGAGTCGAAGGGTGACATCTCGGTCGCCAGCCCGTACGACGTGCCGAGCCAGATCAGCGAGGACGGCACGATCGCGTTCGCCCAGATCGACATCAGCGACAGCCGGCAGTTCTCCGAGCTGACGGAGCTCGGCACCGACATCGAGGACTTCGGCGCCGATCTGCCGGCGGTCGACGGGCTGCAGATCGAGTACGGGGGCGACCTGTTCGCCGACTTCGAGCTGCCCGAGAGCGAGGTCTACGGACTCATCGCGGCGGTCATCATCCTCATCCTTGCGTTCGGTTCGGTGCTCGCCATGGGGCTGCCGATCGGCACGGCGCTGTTCGGTCTCGGCGTCGCCACGGCGCTCGTCTCGCTCGGCAGCCATCTCATCAAGCTCCCCGACTTCACGACGGCGATGGTGGCGATGATCTCGCTCGGCGTCGGCATCGACTACGCGCTGTTCATCGTCACGAGGTTCCGAGAGGGACTGCACGACGGGAGATCCGTCGACGACTCGCTCGTCGACGCGTTCGACACGTCGGGCCGTGCGGTGTTGTTCGCCGGCATCACGGTGATCATCTCGTTGATGGGGCTCTTCCTCGTGGGGCTCGCCTTCGTCCAGGGCGTCGCCCTCGCCTCGTCGCTCGGTGTGCTGTTGATGATGGTTGGCTCGCTCACGCTGCTGCCGGCCATCCTCGGGTGGGTCGGCCTGCGCATCGACAACACGACGTGGGCAGCACTGTTCGCCGTCGGTCTCGTCGTCCTCGGAGTGTTCGTCGCCGTCGTCACAGGCACCAGCGCGATCGCGCTCGCCGGGTTCGTCCTCGCCGCACTGCTGTTCGCCGCGAGCTTCGCCGTCAAGCCGCTGCGTGCCCAGGTACCCCATCGTGTGCAGCCTCTCCAGGAGCGGCGCATGTGGTACCGCTGGAGCCGTCTCGTGCAGCGCCGGCCCTGGCCGAGCGCGATCGGCGCCGTCCTCGTGCTGGTGCTGCTGGCGATCCCGCTGTTCGCGATCCGTCTCGGGTTCGGTGACTACGGCAACTATCCGGAGGACACCACGGTTCGTCGCGCCTACGACCTCATCGCCGACGGGTTCGGCGCCGGCGCCAACGGCCCGCTGATCATCACGGTCGAGGGTGCGACTGCAACCGACGAGGCAGCGCTCGCCGAGTTCGCTGCGTCGGTCGGGGGCACCGACAACGTCGCCGCCGCGATCCCGCGCCCGGTCGACGAGTCCCTTGCGCTGGTGCGCGTGTTCCCGATCAGCTCGCCGCAGGACGAGGCGACGTCCGACCTCGTGTCGACGCTGCGCGACGACGTCATCCCCGCGTCGGGTGTGGAGGCCAAGGTCGGTGGGCTGACCGCAGCGTCGACGGACTTCTCGTCGTTCCTCGCCGGACGCATGCCGCTGCTCGTCGGCGTCGTCCTGGCGCTCAGCTTCCTGTTGCTGATGGCCGTGTTCCGCAGCATCCTCGTGCCGCTCAAGGCGGTGGTGATGAACCTGCTGTCGATCGGCGCGGCGTACGGCATCCTCGTCGCGATCTTCCAATGGGGGTGGGCGAGCGAGCTGATCGGCGTCGACCGGGCAGGGCCCATCGAGGCTTGGGTCCCGATGTTCCTGTTCGCGATCGTCTTCGGTCTGTCGATGGACTACGAGGTGTTCCTGCTCTCACGGATCAAGGAGGAGTACGACAGGACCCGTGACAACGCGACCGCGGTGGCCGACGGGCTCGCTGCGACCGCACGGGTGATCACCGCGGCCGCGCTGATCATGTTCTGCGTGTTCGGCGCCTTCGCGCTCGGCGACGATCGCCAGCTGAAGCTGTTCGGTCTCGGTCTCGCCATCGCCGTGCTCATCGACGCGACCATCGTGCGCATGGTGCTCGTGCCGGCGACGATGGAGTTGCTCGGTGATCGTAACTGGTGGATCCCGCGCTGGCTCGACCGGATCCTGCCCAACATCGACGTCGAGGGACATCACGACGCAACGGGGCCGGCGCTCGACGACGACGACCGTGACGACGACGGTCGCGCCGAGCCGGACCGGCCCGACGAGCTCGTCGGGGTGTGAATCGCCGCAGTCAGTCGAGGCGTGCGGGGAGCCCGAACTGCTCGAGCAGCTCGGTGTTCAAGAAGTTGTGATGACCAGAGATCAGCCCGTCTCGCACCTCGATGAGCTGCAGTGACCACGGCGACCATCCGCCCGCAGGATCGACGTGGTAGGCGGCGAACGCGGCACCGCCGTTGGCCCTCGTGGCGACGAGACGCGAGCCCTTGCACACGATGCCCGTGCCGAGGAACCAGCCGGCGATGTCGGACGGTCCCTGCAGCCACAGTGGGTACGGCGGCATCGACATCACGGCGTCCTCGTGGAGCAACGTCACGAGCGCG
>JACDGA010000305.1 GCA_013815505.1 Acidimicrobiia bacterium | reverse complement strand
CCGCCGGGCTGAGCGGGCTGGGGCGTCACGACGGCTACCTCCAACGCCAGCTGAAGCGTTGGTACGGGCAGTGGAACCAGCACCGGACGCGTGACCTCGACGCCGTCGACGAGGCGCACGACGCGCTCACCCGACTCGCGCCGCCCCAGCGCGATGTGGCGATCGTGCACGGCGACTACCGACTCGACAACTGCATGCTCGGCGACGACGGTGCCGTGCGTGCCGTCCTCGACTGGGAGATCTGCACGATCGGCGACCCCCTGGCCGACGTCGGCCTGCTGATGGTGTACTGGACCGGACCCGACGACGAGCCGTCGGCATGGGCCGGCGGTCAGGCGACGACGCTCGACGGCTTCTGGGGACGCGACCGCATCGCCTCGCACTACGGCGAGATCACGGGTCGAGACCTGTCCGGGCTCGACTACTACGTCGCCTTCGCGTTCTGGAAGCTCGCCTGCATCCTCGAGGGCGTCTACGCCCGCTACCTCGGCGGCGCGCTCGGCGACCAGGACCCGTCCCAGCTCGAGCCGTTCGCCCGCCAGGTGGAGGCGGCCGCGGCAACGTCGCTGCAGCTCCTGGAGCCGCACCGATGACGCCGCGCGACACCAGCGACCACCGTTACGTCGCCGACCCGGCGGGCCTCGAACGGCCGCACCTCGTGGTGATGATGACAGGCTGGATCGACGCTGCGGAAGCGGGCGAGCGAGCGATGAAGGTGCTCGTCGACGAGTGCCAGGCCGATCCGCTCGTCGAGTTCGACGACGACGCGTTCATCGACTTCCGTGCCCGGCGACCCGTGATGTCGCTGCGCGACAGCCTCAACGCCGAGCTTCGGTGGGCGTCGATCAACCTGCTCGCAGGACACGACCGCCAGGGCAAGGACGTGCTCCTGCTGTGCGGACCCGAACCGGATTCGGCGTGGCACCGGTTCTCGAACCTCGTCGCGCAGCTCGCTGTCGATCTCGGCGTCTCGTCAATGGTCGGTCTCGGCGCCTACCCGTACGCCACGCCGCACACCCGGGCTCCCCGACTCTCGGTGACGACACCGTCCGCGGCGCTCCGCGACCGCATGCCCACGAGGCGCACGACCATCGACCTGCCCGCAGGGATGAACGTCGTGCTCGAACACGCCATGCACGCACGCGAGATCCCCGCCATGACACTGTGGGTGCAGGTGCCGCACTACGTCGCCTCGATGCCCTACCCGGCGGCGTCGGTGACGCTGCTCGACGCGCTCAACGAGCACGGCGACGTGCACGTCGACGGCGCCGAGCTCCGCAGCGAGGCGCTTGAGCACCGTGACCGCCTCGACCGCCTCGTCAGCACGAACGACGAGCACCAGGTGATGGTCGCACAGCTCGAACAGGTCTACGACGAGGACGAGCAACCCGCCGGTCCCCCTGCCATAGATCCCGCGGGCGACCAGGTGAACCTGCCGACGGGCGACGAGCTCGCCGGCGAGATCGAGCGCTTCCTACGAGACCAAGGCAAGAACGGCTGACGCGGCGGAGGCGCCGACCCGACTTTCAACGTGGTCGAGGAGCCTCGCCGATCGGGAGCGCCGGCACCGAACAGTGCACGTCAGGACCCGACCCGATCGGGCGGGGCTCGACCACCCAGCGCCAGCGCCGGTCCTCTGGCGAACGCCGCAGCACGCCGACCATCAACTTGCGCAGCTCGCGTCGCAGCCTGCCGTTGACGGCCACCCGGGCCGGGGCGAGCTTCACCTGCACGACGGCGTACGGACCCGAGCGCTCCACGTTGCGGCAGACGAAGAGGCGACGCTCGCCCTTGATGCAGCTCTCCTTGCTGCGGCGTCGGTCGAACGAGCCGCTGCGCACATCGGCGACGCCCTGCAGCAGCTCGCGTGCGCCGCTGCACTCGAACCGGTCCCGATACATGTAGGTCCTGCGCACCGACACCGGGATGCCGTCGGCGTGACGTGCCTGCTGTGGCTTCGGACGGCCGCCGCCGTCGAGCGGGAACGTCGCGGTGGTCGTCGGGTTCTCGCGGGCGAGCCACGGCACGGCGACTGCGCTGCACGGACCGCGGTAGCCCGCCGCCCTGGGTCCGGCCGGCGCGGTGAACTGCTGCGACTCGCCGGGACGGAGCCGCCACACGACCACTGGCGGTGAACCCTGGATGGTGCGGCGGCCCTTGTCGAACTTGGCGAACACGAGCGCCCCGATCGTGCGATCGGTGCGGTTCGTGACCTGCAGTGACATGCCCTGCTCTATGCATCCGATGGCGTCGAGGAAACCAGACCCACCGGCCACCTCGTCGATCACGCGGTTCGCCGAGTTGGCGAGCGCATCGACGCGCTCGTACCGCAGGAACGCCGCGGGACAGTCGGCCCGGAGACGGGTTTCCACGGCACGCGTGCCGCCCTTGTTGGCGAAGCGACGGCGACCGGTCGTGACGGCGCGTTTCGCCGCGAGGTACGACGCCGACCGCAACGTGGAGCACGTGTCGCGCACGACGAGCGCACGCGGCGACGGTGGCGCCGGCGGTCGCTGGGTGCGTGGTGCCGCCGTGGCAGGTGGCGGGGGCGTCGTCGGGCGACCCGTCCGGGGCGCACGAGTCGACCTCGTGGTGGCCACCGTCGTCGCGCTCGTTGCGCCCGGCTCGTTCCGTTCCTCGCCGGCGCTCGTGCCCGTCCGGTCAGTCGAGTCGGACGACGCGGACGACTGGTCGTCGCCGACGTCGCTGCAGCCGGCGAACAGGGCGCCAAGCGTCACCAGCACCGATGTGACCTTGATGG
This sequence comes from Acidimicrobiia bacterium, assembly GCA_013815505.1. Classification (GTDB taxonomy): domain Bacteria; phylum Actinomycetota; class Acidimicrobiia; order Acidimicrobiales; family Ilumatobacteraceae; genus JACDHN01. Next base: position 477 of record JACDGA010000305.1, on the reverse strand, counting down.
AGGCCCGTCGCCCTCGCATCGAATCACCGTAACCACCGCACCGTGACGAGTCCGGGGATGTCACCGGATCGTGCCCTGCTCGGCTTCGCTTCGCTCAGACGAGCTCGAGCTCTTCTGCGAGGTAGAGCTCCCGGCAGCGCGAGCGTTGCAGCTTGCCCGACGACGTCTTCGGCAGGGTGCTTGCACGGACGAGGATCACGTCACGTGGCGGGATTCCGCACACCTGCAGTGTGCGGTGATGAATGGCGTGGCGGATCACGTCGAGCGCCGCCTCGTCGTCGGACGACTGCTTCGTCTCGGCGACCACGACCACGCTCTCCTTGCTCTTGTAGCCCTCCATCCCGAACGCGATCACGTTTCCCGCCCGCACGCCGTCGATGACGCCGACGGCGCGTTCGATGTCCTCGGGGAACACATTGCGCCCGCCGACGATGATGACGTCCTTGATGCGGCCGCACAGCACGAGCTGCTCGTCGA
>JACDGA010000304.1 GCA_013815505.1 Acidimicrobiia bacterium | reverse complement strand
GCGCAGATCGACAAGGCGAAGCAGGTGTGCAGCGAGTGTCCCGTCGCCGAGCCGTGCCTCGATTTCGCGCTGGCGACGAACCAGGATGCCGGCGTCTGGGGTGGGCTGTCCGAGGAGGACCGCCGCCACATCCGGCGCCAGCGTGCAGGTGCCCAGCGCGCCGTCAACCATCGCGCAGACGCCGCGAGCTGAGTCAGCTCTCGAGTTCGACGGGCACGATCAGCTCGACGACCGTCCCCGCCTCGGTCGTCTCGTCCAGCTCGGCCTCCTTGAGATCTGCCGCCGTCGCGGCGCGCATCTCGATGGTGCCGTTGAGCTCGGTGGTCACGAGCGTGCGCACGATCGAGAGGCCGAGACCCGTCGCAGCGTCGATGTCGAAGTCGGCGCCGACCCCCTGACCGTCGTCGGTCACACGGATCGCGAGTCGGGTCTCGTCGTTGTCGAGAGCGACGACGGCCCGCCCGCCCACGCTGCCCTCGGGAAACCCGTGGTCGACGGCGTTCTGCAGCAGCTCGGTCAGCACGACCGACAGCGGCGTCGCAACCGCAGCGGGGATGCGCCCACCGTCACCGCGGAGGATGAAGTTGACCGGCCGGTCGGGCGACTGGAGGCCCTCCTCGGCGAGTCGCAGAAGCGGACGCACGATCTCGATGAACGTGACGTCGTCGCCGGGCTCGCGTGACAACGCCTCGTGCACGAGCGCGATCGTCCTGATCCGGCGGACCGACTCCGACACGGCCGCCTTGGCCTCGGGGTTGGTGAGACGCCGCGCCTGCAGGCGCAGCAGCGACGAGATGGTCTGCAGGTTGTTCTTGACCCTGTGGTGGATCTCTCGGATCGTGGCGTCCTTGCTGAGCAGCAGCCGGTCACGCTTGCGCAACTCGGTGACGTCACGCAGCAGCAGCACGCCACCCGTCACCTCACCACCGGAGATGATGGGCACGCACCGGCACATCAGCGTGACGTCGCTGCCCTGCTCGAACTCTTCGATCACCGGCACAGAACGCTCGAACGCCTGGCGCACCGTGCCGTCGTGGAAGCCCAGTTCGGCGAGGCGCATGCCGGCGGGGTTCGTGTTGATGCCCACGCGGTGCAGCGCCGAACTGGCGTTGGGCGAGACGTACTCGACCCGTCCCTCACCGTCGATCGTCATCACGCCGTCGCCGACGCGAGGCGCAGCACTGGAGTCCTGGACCCGACCGTGGAACGGGAACTCGCCCTCGACGATCATCGCCGCGAAGCGGTCGAAGATCGACTGGTACGTGCGCTCGAGGACCCCCGGCTGGCGGCCGGCGCGGTCGACCCACTCGCGGGTCAGGACAGCGATGACCTTGTCGCCGAAGCGGACAGGGATGGCCTCCATCCTCGCCGGATCGGCGATCTCCTCGACCTCCACCTCGCCCTCGGTGATGGCGCCGCGCCGGGCGGCGTCGCTGAGCACGGCACGCTCGCTGTCGTTGGCCCAGCTGCCGACCCAGTCGCTGCGATAGATGGTCTGCGACGTGGACGGGCGAACCTGCCCGACGATGAGCCAGTTGTCGTCGCGGGTGGCGACGTAGAGGATCAGGTCGGCGAAGCAGAAGTCGGCGAGCACCGCCCATTCGGAGAACAGCTTGTGCAGGTGCGCGACCTCGTCACGGTGCAGATCCGTGTGTTCACGGGCGAGGTCGTTCAGCAACGCCATCGGTCAGAAGTCTGCCTGATGCGATTGGTCGCGCAGGTGACCGGCGAGCTGGGCGAGGCCGTGCACGTCGTTGACCTCGCCGTCGAGCGAAGGCGCGGCGAGCAGGCATGTCGTCAACGAGGCGAGCTCGGCGCGTCGCTCGGCCTCACGGGTGGCGACGAGCGCCATGTCGGAGAACCGGGTCGCCACCTCCTTCAGCACGGCGGCGGTCACATCGGGCTCGGCCTCGATGCGCGTCGCAACCTCGGCGACGAACGCCTCGTCGTCGCTCAGTTCGAGCAGCGTGCCGGCGCTGTCGGCCGCGGCCTCGTCGCCGATCGACTCCGGCAGCACCCGGTTGACGATGATCGCGCCGAGCGGGAGCTTGCGCCTGCGCAGTTCGGCGGCGAGGTAGGCGGCCTCGTGCGCAGGTGCGGTCTCCAGCGTCGACACGATGACGAACGCCGTGCGGCGGTCGCCGAGGAGCTGTTCGACCTCCTTCGCACGGCTGACGAAGCCCTTCTCCATCGCCTGGAAGAGCATGAAGAAGTCGCCGATGTCGCGCAAAAAGCGTGAACCGAGCACGCGATCGGCGATCTGGTAGAAGGGTTTCGTCGCCACGTTGACGAGCCGCGAGCGATACGGCACGGTGAGCCACTTGAGCAGGCGGCTGCCGAAGAACTCCACCATCCTCGACGGCGCGTCGAGGATGTCGAGCGCGTTGCGCGACGGAGGCGTGTCGACGATCACCAGGTCGTAGTCACCGGTGGCGTGCAGCTCGTGCAGCTGCTCCATCGCCAGGTAGTCGTGGCTGTGCACGAACCGGGACGTGATGTTCTGGTACAGAGGGTTGGACAGCACGGCATCGCGGACCTTGGCGTCGGGCGCGTGGCGTTCGATCAGCTCGTCCCAGCCAGCCTTCGTGTCGAGCATCGCCGCCCACAGCTCACCCTTCGGCTTCGCACCGAGCCCTGCGAAGGCGGTGTCGGGAACGCGTGTCGGCGTGTTGCCGAACACTCCGATGCCGAGCGCGTCGGCGAGCCGCCGCGCAGGGTCGACCGTGAGTACCAGCACTCGCCCCTTCTGGTGCAGCACGGCGGCCACGGCCAGCGCAGCTGCCATGGTCGTCTTGCCGACGCCACCAGAGCCGGTGACGAGCACCATCTCGCGGCTCGCCAGCAGCGCGTCGACGGGCTTCGTTCGCGTACGTCTCGCCACGCTCAGGCCCCCGTATCAAGTTCATCGGACAAGGCGCCGGCGACGAGGTTCACGACGCGGCGACCCGACGAGCGGGTGAACAGCTCGGGCACGTACACGATCGGCGTCTGCTGTGCCGGGTGATCGCCGCCCGACTCAAGGACGTCCCGGAGCCGCTCGAGGTGCTCGGCCCCGATCGCGCGGCGACGCTCGGTGATCTGTGCTGCGGCGAGCACCGCATCGACGCCTTCGCCGGCATGTTCGACGAGCAGCGGCTCGGCGTCGGCGAGGCGCTCGACGGCGTCGGCATGGCGGCGGTCGAACAGTGCCGGCAGCACGCGGTTGGCGACGACCGCAGCCACGGCGACGCCACTCTCACGATC
>JACDGA010000303.1 GCA_013815505.1 Acidimicrobiia bacterium | reverse complement strand
GTGGCGGCTCGCTCAAAGTGCTCCGTCGCAGGATCCAACTGGTGATGCAGGATCCAGCCGACGCCCTGTCGCCCCGACTCACGGTCGAGAAGCTCGTCCGCGAGCCGCTCGACATCACCGGCGAGCTGGATGACGCCGATCGGCGCCGCGCCGTCGCCGAGATCCTCGAGAGTGTCGGGCTGCCCTTCACCGGCTCGTTCCTCCACGCCCGTTCCCACGAGCTGTCGGGTGGGCAACTGCAGCGGGTGGCGCTGGCGCGAGCGCTCGTCGTCCATCCCAAGCTGCTCGTCGCCGACGAGCCGACGGCGATGCTCGACGCGTCCGAGCAGGCTCGACTGCTTACCGTCCTGCGCGAACGCCAGATCGAGATGGGCCTCGGCCTCGTGCTCGTGTCGCACGACATGGCCGTCGTGCGCAAAGTCGTCGACCGTGTCGTCGTCATCGACCACGGTCGCGTCGTGGAGGAGGGGCCGTCGCAGCAGGTCGCGGTCGCTCCGGTCAGCATGACCGCCCGACGACTCGTCGCGGCTGCACCGTCGTTCGCCCCACTCACCGACTCGCCCGAACTCTCACTATGCACCGACGAAAGGACCACATGATGGACGAGCAGCCACCGAACACGCCGTTGAGACTGATCATGGGCCGTCGCCGTTTCCTCATCGCGCTCGGCGGGGCCGGTGCCGTCGTGCTCGGCGCCTGCAGCGACGACGACGCGAGCCCGGCGACCGGATCGACCGCGCCGGGCACACAGCCGCCGACCACGCCGGCATCGACGGTAACGAGCCCGGCGACATCGGGTCCCGTGTCGACCGTCACCTCGACTGCGGACTCGACGACGCCGGAGACCGACCCCGCACCCGAGGCGCTTCCCCGGGCGACCGTGCGGTTGGGCAACGGGGCATTCGGGTTCCCGTCACCGTTCTCGTCGAACGGCGGACCCGGCTACGTGCAGATGGCCCTTGTCTACGACACGCTGCTGTGGAAGGACGGCGACGGCGAGCTGCTGCCGTGGCTGGCCGAGCGCTTCGAGCGATCCGACGACGGCCTCACCTACACCGTCGAGCTGCGCAGCGGTCTGACGTGGAGCGACGGTGAGCCGCTGACGGCCGATGACGTCGTGTTCACGTTCGACTACTACGCCGCGCAGGAGGCGCTCGCACCGCCGGTGATCATCCAACCGCCGCAGGGCATCGCCAAAGTGATCTCGACCGGACCGACCACGGTCGAGATCACGCTCGATGAGCCTGCGGTCACGTTCGCCGAGCAGGTCGCAGGAGCGCTGCCGATCATCCCGCAGCACATCTGGGCGTCGGTCGACGACCCGGCGGCCGTGCAGGATCCGGCGATGCTCGTCGGATCGGGTGCCTACCGCCTCGAGTCGTACGCCGGCGACAGCGCGCCGCTGCTCTACGTCGCCAACGACGACTACTTCCTCGGCACACCGTTCGTCGAGCGCATCGAGTTCACGGAGGTCGAGGACCCGTTCAGCGCCCTGCTCGCCGGCGCCATCGACGTCGGCGGTGGCAATGGCCTGCGGCCCGACATTCTCGCCCAGTTCGAGGGCGACGATGCGTTCGGGATGATCGCCGAGCGCGGTCTGTTGACGCTCTCGCTGTACTGGAACCTCGCAGGCGGCGGTGCGCTCGCGGACGTGACGTTCCGCCGAGCCTGCGCCACGGCGATCGACCGCAACGACCTCGTCGCTCGTCTCGCGGGAGGCAACGGGGATCCGGGGAACCCAGGATTCCTCGGCCCCGCCAATCCGTTCCTCGCAGATGTCGCGCAGTACGACTTCGACGTCGATGCCGCCAACGCGCTCCTCGACGAGGCTGGCTACGGGACGGGTGGTGAGGAGACCCGCACCGCACCCGACGGTGCGCCGCTGAGTTTCGAGCTGCTGGTCGGCAACACGGATGTCGCGCTCGCCGAGCTGGTCGCCGAGTCGCTGGGTCGGATCGGGGTCGCCATCACGGTCAACGCTGTCGAGCCCGGGCCGCAGCTGTTCGGCACGAAGCTGTCCGGCGGGTACGACATGGCGCTGCTGACCTACCCGGGTCCGAGTGCGGGCGGCCCTAATGCCGATCCCGACCTGCTCCGGCAGCTCTTCTCGTCGACATCGCCGCCGTCGCTCACGGGCGCCAGCGGCTACGCCAACGCGGAGTTCGATGAGCTCGCCGAACGTCAGCGCGTCACGTTCGACGAAACCGAACGCGGGGAGATGGTCGCCGAGATGCAGGCGATCCTCGCCGCCGATCTTCCCGTGCTGGCGCTCTACTATCCCGAGACCGTGCGCTTCTTCCGCCGGGAGACGCTCGACGGGTGGTACTTCACACCGGGCAGCTATCCGACGTTCGAGAACAACAAGCAGCTGTTCATCACGGGTTTGAGCGCGGGCAGCATCATCCGCCCGATCGAATGACGCGCCGAGCGCGCCGACGCGATTCTGCTAGCGTCAGGTCACACTTACCGGCCCTCGCCGGTCGGGTGGTGAGAGGGGATCTCGATGGTTCTGTGGTGGATCGTCAACGCTGTGGTGTTGCTCGTCGTCGTGCCGCTCGTGATCTTTCTCGCCAACCGTGTGATCCGGCCGGGGCTCGAGATCAACGCCTACGCCGATGACATCCTCGAACACGGGGTGCTCGTCACCAAGGCCCTCGACCCGGTTCCGGCGCTCGTCACGACGCGTGACGAGGTCCGGGCCATCACCGGCCACGCCGTCCGTTACGTGACCGCCCTGCGGCGGCTCGTGTAGGTCAGGATCACCATGTCCATCGCCGCCATCGTCAGCTTGGTGCTCATCTTCCTACTGGTCGCCGCGCTCGCCTTCTACCTCATCTGGGTCGTCGTCATCCTGCACCGAGCCGTCGACACGCTCGGGAAGGTGACGTTCGGCGTGCGGGCGATCGCCCACCGCACCGAACCGCTGGGGGAGCTGCTCGGCGATGTGAACAGCAACCTGACGGCCGTCGCCGGCGCCCTCGAGCAGCTCGTCGCCGACGTGTCCGAACCAGCGGCGAAGGCGTCCTGATGGCGCTCGAGTTCCGCTGTGCCGACGTCGGCCTCGCCTGCCGCGGGAAGGTGACCGCCGACAGCAAAGAAGAGCTCCTCGCCAAGGTCGGCGAACACGCCCAGAAGGTCCACGACGTCGCCCTCACCGAGACGTTGGTCGACTACGCGTTGACGAAGGTCCGCACCAAGTAGCTGCGCTTTCGGCCGCGGCTCCGGCCGGGTCGGCGTGCTGCCGCCG
>JACDGA010000302.1 GCA_013815505.1 Acidimicrobiia bacterium | reverse complement strand
GGAGAACGGGACGCACCGAACGTGTCGCCCGGAGAGTCTTCGACGTTGTTATCGTCAAGTGCGGTGGCAACTTCCAGTGAGGATGGGCCGTGAGACTCGTCGCCGACCTCGAGGTTCCCGTCTCGGCGGTTGCTGTGTGGCCCCACGTCGATTCGCTCGATCGCTACCCGGCGTGGATGCGGCTCGTCCACCGCGTGGAACCGGTCGAGTCGGTGCCCCACACGTGGGACGTCGAGCTGCGTGCCCGGGTCGGACCGTTCACGCGGTCGAAGCGGTTGCGGATGGAACGCACCGAGTACGTGCCGCACGAGCGCGTGCGGTTCGAGCGCGTTGGCGTCGACGCTCGCGATCACGCCGAGTGGACGCTCACCACGACGCTTGCGGGCGTCGAGGACGGAACCCGCGTGCAGGCCGAGCTGTTCTACGGCGGAGAGCTGTGGGCCGGCGACGGCATCCTGCGCCGGGTGCTCGACGACGAGATCAGGCGCGCCAAGACGGCGCTCGTCTCGGTCCTCGACGAGCGCTCGCCCACGCCCTGAAGCGGCCGTCGTCCGCTCGCTCGACGCGGAGGTCGATGGCGAACGTGCGGCTGAGGTGCTCGCCGTCGAGCACGTCGTGCACCCGACCGCACGCATCGACCCTGCCGTCGCGCAACAGCAGTGCGTGCGTCACGTGCGGAGGAACCTCCTCGAGGTGGTGCGACACGAGCACCATCGCCGGGGCTGCCGGATCGCAGGCGATCTCGTCGAGCGCGCCGACCACCTGCTCGCGCCCGGCGACGTCGAGCCCGGCGGTCGGCTCGTCGAGCAGCAACAGCACCGGATCGGTCATCAACGTCCTGGCGATGAGCACCCGCTGGCGCTCACCCGACGACAGCGTGCCGATCGCCCGGTCGCGGAACTGGCGCACGCCGAGCTGCGCCAGGCAACGATCCGCTCGTTCGTGTTCGGCGTCGTCGTACCGATGCCACCATGGCTCGAGTGCAGCGTGCACTGCGGTGAGCACGGCATCGTGGGCGGACAGGCCGGGGCGGAGCTGCTCGCCGACCGACGGCGACAGCACACCGATCGTCGGACGGATGATGCGGACGTCGACCGAACCGAGACGGTTGCCCGACACGTCCACGGTGCCCGATGCCGGTCGCAGCGCGAGCGCGGCGACGCGCAGCATCGTCGTCTTCCCGCTCCCGTTCGGACCGAGGACGACCCACCGCTCGTCGTGGCGCACCCGCAGCGAGACGTCGTCGAGCGTGGTCGTGCCATCGCGACGGACGGTGACGCGATCGAGTGCCAGCACCACGTCAGCATCAGCGTCTCCGGGGTTCAGAGGGTCGCGAGGAGTCGTGCCGGTGATGCACCGAGTGTGACACCATCGACCGCGTGAGCGAGGGGTTGATGTCCGGATCGACGTCGACGTTCTCGTCGTCGCCGACGCCGGAGTGGCTGCGCATGATCACCTCGTCGTCACACGTCGACGACGTCGTCGCCCTGACGGGCGGAGCGTCTCGTCACACGTACCGCTTTCGCGCCGACGGTCGTTCGATGATCGTGCAGCGACAGCGCCAGGGCAGCGATCGCAGCCTCGTCGCCGAATCGCATCTCGTCGAGCTCGCCCGATCGCACGGTGTCCCCGCGCCCGAGAGGGTCGCGTCGGGGACCGACGACGACGGGCTCGAGTACCACGTCGCGCTCGTCGTCGCCGGTGAGACCATCGCCCGCAAGATCTTGCGCGACGAACGGTTCGCCTTCGCTCGTACCGCGCTCCCCGCCCAGCTCGGTGCCGCCCTCGGCGCGCTCGGTACCGTCGACCCTGGCGACGCACCCGAGCTCGACCGGATCGATCAGCTCGACCGCTTCCGCGAGGTTGCCGACGAGTTGGACGTCGTCAACCCGGTGTTCGAGCTCGCCTTCGCGAGGCTTCGTGAGGAACGTCCCGATCGCTCCCAGTCTGCGTCGATCGTCCACGGCGACTTCCGTCTCGGCAACGTGATCGTCGACGAGCGCGGCCTCGCCGCAGTCATCGACTGGGAGCTGGCGCATCTCGGCGATCCTGCGGAGGACCTCGCCTGGTTGTGCGCACCGGCGTGGCGCTTCGGCGGGTCGCGACCCGTCGCCGGCATCGGCGAGTACGAGGAGTTGCTCGACTCCTACGCCGCTGTGTCGGGGCGCACCGTCGACCGCGAGACGCTGACGTGGTGGCGCATCCTGGCCACACTGAAGTGGGGGATCATGTGCGTCCAGCAGGCACGCACGCACCTCGACGGGGTCGCCCGCAGTCACGAGCTGGCGGCGATCGGACGTCGCGTGTGCCAGACAGAGGACGACCTGCTGCGTGAGCTGAACGACGTGACCGACGTGCTCCCGTGAGCGACGATCTTTATGGGATCCCGACGCTGCCCGAGCTGCTCGAGGCTGTGCAGGAGTGGCTCGACGAGCAGTCCGGCCACTCCGAGCCCGGCGATCGCTGGGCGTTCGACGCCCGGGTCGCAGCCAACATCCTGGCGATGGCGGGACGCGAGCTGGAGCTGGGTGCCGAGCACCGACGTCGCCACGCTGAGCGCCTCGCAGCTCTCGGCGTCAGCGATGACCGCGCGCTTGCTGCACGCATCCGCAGCGGCGTCGATCGTGACGAGTCGCGGCGCATCTCCGCCGCGCTGCGCGACGCTGTCGACGATCGCCTCGCGGTGTGCGACCCCCGGCGCCTCAACTCGTCGTGAGGCGCTCATAGTCGGCGATGCGGGCTCGGATGACGTCGAGGCTGGCGGTCCAGAACGCTTCGTCGCCGACATCGAGCTCGAACGCCTGGCCGAGCTCCTCCGCGGTATCCATGCCTGCTCGTGACAAGAGGTCGTCGTACGTCGCCCGGAACCCCTCCGGGTCCTCGCGGAAGCGGGCGTACAGGCCGAGGCCGAACAGCAGGCCGTACGTGTACGGCCAGTTGTAGAAGTGCGCGCCGTAGTAGTGCGGCTTGACGATCCACATCTGCGGATGCGCTGTCGACTGATCGAGACCGTCCCCGTAGGCGTCCTGCTGGGCTGCGAGCATCAGCTCGTCGAAGTCCTGCGGTGCGAGCGCCCTCCGCTGACGCCTGGCGAACACCTCGGTCTCGAAGAGGAACCGGCTGTGGATGTCGACCACGACCTGCAGCGCGCCCTGGAGGTCGACGTCGAGCAGGGCGAGGCGTTGGTCGCCTTCGAGGCGGGTCAGCCCGTCCTCGACGACGAGCGTCTCGCAGAAGATGCTCGCCGTC